>JAUYTA010000177.1 GCA_030695265.1 Bacteroidota bacterium | reverse complement strand
GGTGTAGAGGTGGCTCCGCAAACGCCTACAGTTTCGATTCCTGAAAACCAATCAGCAAGCAAATCTTCAGGAGAGGAAACAAAATAGCTGCGCTCGTTGAATTTCTTACAAACATCGAAAAGCACTTTTGCATTCGAACTGCGTTGACCTCCCACAAAAATGACGACATCGAAACGGGCGGCAAATCTCTGCAAATGCGGAACACGGTTCGAAACCTGCCTGCAAATGGTATCGTGCGATTTCACTATTCCATTTTGCGACAGGGATTTGATGTTTCCGGTCAGTTTTTCAAATTCATCCACCGATTTTGTTGTTTGCGAAAATACAACGACAGGTCGTGTCGGATCTATCTTTTTGAGATCATCCGAATGTTCAATTACAATTGCTTCATTGTTGGTTTGTCCAACCAATCCGGTTATTTCTGCATGACCCAAATGCCCGAAAATAACCACTTGTCCATTTTCGCTGCGCATTTTTTCGGCTGCATTTTTCACTCTTTGCTGAAGTTTTAAAACCACCGGACAGGTAGCATCAATCAGGGTAATATTGTTTTTTGCAGCATATTCGTAGGTCGATGGTGGTTCGCCGTGGGCACGGATCAGAACTTTACAATCCTTTAACTGAAAGAATTCCTTATGACTTATCGTAATTAATCCAGTTTCCTGAAGCCGCTTTACTTCCAGCTCGTTGTGTACTATCTGACCAAGCGAATAAAGTACATCTTCAGTTGCCAGCGTTTCTTCAGCTTTCCCGATGGCGTTCAGCACACCAAAACAAAATCCCGATTTTTGGTCAATTTCAACGATCACTTGTGAAAATTTTTATGGCGAATTTAACTATTCTGCTTGAAATTTTAGAATTAACTTGTATCCGATCAAATTTGTCTCCTTCGGAGATATTCACTAATTTTGATGAAACTTCACTATTAGAAAATGAAAACTATAAGCATAGAATTAGATAAGAGCCAGTTTATTAGAATACTAAACAAACTGGACGACAACGACAAATTAGAAATATACAATGAATTGAAAAAATCATTGTTTCTAAAAAGATTCAACAAGCTTTTAAAATCGACAAAGTCAAATGAGTTGACGTTAGAAGAAATAACAAAAGAGGTTGAATCTGTTAGAACACAACGATATGAAAAAGGGAAGCAAATCATATAAAATAATTGTCGATACCAACATTTGGATTTCCTTTTTGATCGGAAAAAATTTAAAAGGACTTCAAAATCAGATAGATTCTAATTTTATCAAAATAATCACCTGCAATGAACAGCTTCAGGAATTGTCTGAAGTTTTCAAAAAGCCAAAGATTAAAAAGTATTTTTTAAAGGATGAAATTGATGAGTTTTTCGAACTGTTGGAAGAGTCGTCTGAAAACTTCAGAATAAGTTCGAGTACAACTATTTGTAGGGATCCAAAAGATAATTATTTGATTTCTTTAGCGATTGATTCGGAAGCTGATTTCTTAATAACCGGAGATAAAGATTTGTTGGAACTAATCAAAGTAGGTGAAACAACTATTATTAAATATACCGACTTCGACAAAATTGAATAAATAATACACCGAAACAAATCCCGATTTCTGGTCAATTTCAACGATCATTTAAATTGAATTTTATTCTCAAATGTCCGTCGGCTAAAGCCAGACGGCAAATGATAATTGTCAACTATCTGGAATGTGGAATTTGAAATATGGAACTATTATTTCTCAAACTTTCTTCAACTCTCTCTATCGCCCATTCCATTTGCTCCTCACGGGTCAGGTAGCTATTATCCAAAACCAATGCGTCATCGGCTTTTCGCAGAGGACTGGCTTCGCGGGTTGAATCAATGAAATCGCGCTCCTTCACATTTTCCAGAATTTCGGCATACGAAACATTGTCACCTTTGGCTTGTAATTCATCAAACCGCCGTTTGGCACGTATTTCAGCAGTTGCAGTTACAAACAACTTTAATTCTGCATCAGGAAAAACCACTGTGCCAATATCGCGGCCATCCATCACAATTCCTTTATTTTTGCCCATTTCCTGCTGTAAACGTACCATGGCTGCACGCACTTCGGCAATGGTTGCTACCGGACTCACATTTTGAGAAACCGGTAACTGTCTGATTTCTTCTTCCACATTTTCACCGTTCAGGTAAGTATCACTTTTTGTACTAACTGGATTGTACCTGAATTCGATTTTAATCTCAGAAAGCGCGCCAATAAGTTCTTCCTTTTTCAATTCGCCGCCGGCGACCAGATTATGACGCAAAGCATAAAGTGTAACTGCACGGTACATGGCTCCGCTATCAATAAATACATATCCGAATTTAGCAGCTAAAGCCTTGGCTATTGTGCTTTTTCCGCACGATGAATGCCCGTCGATTGCTACCACTATTTTGTGATTGGTCATATTTCTGAAGGTTTGCCGCAAAGATAAAGTATTTAGGAGAATGAATTCGATGAGAACACGAACATCGGAGAAATAGTTATTTCAGAAGCTTTTGGATATCCTTCCGGCACGATTCTGCCAAGAAAGGTTCGTCAATTGCTTTCTTGATCAAATTAATATTGGTTTTGTTGCTCCTGAAAATTGAAAACACCTGGCTCACAGAAAGACTATCCAGATTACTTTCCAACAAAGTAAACCGATCGCCTTTTGCAACATTTCCAGGCTGTAATACCCTGACATAAACTCCGGGGAAAGGTAAATTCCAGAAATCATCTACCACTTTCTGATCACCAAACCTGACGCCCAGTTTAAAACATGGTTGCCTTGGTTGCGAAACCTGCACAATCGCTCCACCTATTTGAAAACGGTCGCCAATCCGAATAGTTGATTCATCCAATCCACTGACTGTCAGATTTTCGCCAAACATACCCCACTCCCATTTCAATTCCGGAAATTTATCTTTCCAGAACGGATAATGATCGGCTGAATACAGATAGCAGGCTTTATCAACTCCTCCGTGATAACGACGATCGAGCACATGGTCGTTGTCAACATCTTCCGAATTAAGAAAAATTGGTGTATCAACAGCATACTTATAAATACCAGTCAATACTTCCTGTCCACGCCACTGAATAGTGGTAGGCTGAGCAATATTTGCAGATAAAACTTGCATTTGTGTAGTCTATTTGGGAAACAATAAATTAATCTTCATCAAGAATTTCCTGAACACGGCCAACCTCGCCGGTTTCAAGTCGTACTTTTATTCCATGCGGATGGTTCGGAGAATTGGTCAGAAGGTTCTTCACAATTCCTTCGGTTAATTCACCGGTTCGCTGATGGTGTTTTTGCACGATGTTTACCAATAAACCCGGTTTCACATCCGATCTTTTTCGTCCGTCCATTTTTTTTGAATATTTTAAACGTAAAAGAACAAAAAATACCGGATAAAATTGAGTAGGAAGTAGGTGATTTCTACTCCCAAGCTCATTGCGGACTTGTACCGCCGAGTTATCGCACATCCGGGGCGTACAAAAAAAACCATGAATCGAAAATCGGTTCATGGTTTTTTATTTTCTATATTTAGAATCAAATTAGAAAAAATGAAACGATCAATACAAATTGTAGCATTTAATATCCCATATCCACCAGATTACGGCGGTGTAATTGATATTTTTTACAAAGTAAAAGCGCTTTCTGAGTGTGGCGTTTCTGTTTACCTTCATTGTTTTGAATACGATCGTCTGCAGGCAACCGGACTCGAAAAATACTGTGCAAATGTGTATTACTATCCTAGAAAAAAGGGAATCCGGTTCCAATTTTCAGCGAAACCATACATTGTAGTTACACGAGTTAACGATCAGTTATTGATTAATTTATCTTCGAACGATTCACCAATTATTTTTGAAGGATTACATACCTGCTATTATCTTGATGATACATTACTTGACAGCCAACTTCGCCTGGTACGAACCCACAATGTTGAGCACGAATATTACCTGAATTTGTACAAAGCTGAACGAAATATTTTCAGAAAATTATTTTTCAGGATGGAAGCCTGTAAACTAAAAAGGTATGAAACTATTCTAAAAAACGCAACGCATTTACTTTGCATTTCGCCCAACGACAACTTTTATTTCGATCACAATTACGGCCATTCGCATTTTATTCCGGCCTTTCATCCGTTCAGCCAGATAAAATCAAAACTGGGTCGCGGAAAATACATCCTGTTTCATGGAAATCTGTCGGTATCCGAAAACATACAGGCCGTGGAATATCTGCTTGCAAATGTTTTCAGCAAAATAAAACTTCCGGTTATCATTTCGGGTAAAAACCCGGGTGTATATCTGGCACAAAAAATAAGTCAATACCCAAATATTCAATTGGTTGCAAATCCGGAAAATGATCAGATGGAAACTATAATTCAGGATGCGCACATAAGTTTGCTGCCCACATTTCAGGATACCGGCTTAAAATTGAAATTGCTTGCTTCACTTTTCTCTGGCCGGTTTTGTATTGCCAACACGCCGATGATCCATAAAACCGGTCTTGAACATCTTTGTCATCTGGCTGATACTCCGAAAGAAATGATCGATTGGGCAAACAAATTGTTTGAGCAGGATTTTACTTCAGAAGAAATTGAAAAGCGAAAGTTAATTCTTGAAGATGCGTTTTCAAACCATCAGAATGCAATGAAAATCATAAGATTATTGGAAGAATAAAAGAGAAAAACTGGCTATTTAATGAATTTTGATCGTTTCATAAATTAAACAAAAGTCAATTCTTCTTCCTGTAACATCTCACCATCAGGCTTATAGTTTTCCCTAACATCTTCAAAATACATTTCCAATGCATCGGCAATGTTCTCTTTTAACTCGTCAATGGTTAATCCTTGTGTGAACACTGCAGGAATTTCTTTTATTTGCCCAATCAAATAACCATTCTTTCCTTTTTTTACAATTAATGTAAGTTTCATTCTACAAATTTTCAATGTTATAAAACTTTGAAATTGAGACTTTATTTATTTTTTGCGGCTCTCTTTTTCATTACTCCACGGTTGACGGGCTTGGTTTTTCTTGGTTTCCGCTCACCGGGACCTCCGAGGTTTACCTTTCTGTTTTTTTCCTTTTTCTCGTGAAAAGCGCCTTGCGAATCGTTGATGGCATTTGGTTTTCCGAGATAATCCTTGTCAAACATGACAGGCCTCTCTTCATCTGTATAAATATTCGAAACTTTCAATCCCGCCGGAAGTGGTTTTTCTTCCAATGGCCGGCTCATGAACTTTTCTATTTCTGAAAGAAATTTTGTCTCAGTTTCGTTCACAAAAGTGATGGCAATACCAGCCTTTTCAGCACGGCCTGTTCTTCCGGTACGATGAATGTAATCTTCAGGATTCTCAGGCGTATCGAAGTTGATAACATGCGAAATATCAGCAATATCAAGGCCTCTTGAAGCTACATCGGTTGCAATCAACATGCGCGATGTTCCACTTCTGAATCGCTCAAGGGCGTTGATACGGTAATTTTGTGATTTATTGGAGTGCAGAACACCGATTTGTTCAGGAAAAACCGGATCAAGAAGTTCGAATACACGATCGGCAAACTGCTTGCTGGAAACAAAAATCAATACCCGTTGAAACTCCTCAGCATCAATGAGCAAATTTTCCAAAAGGCTTATCTTGGTATAAAAATTAGGTACAGCGTAATAATATTGTGAAATCTGTTCAAGCGGAGTTCCCTGATTTTGAATTTCAATGGTTTCAGGATCGTAAAAATAACTGTCGATCATAGCCGCCACGTCTTCGGTCAGTGTCGCCGAAAACATCAGGTTTTGCCTTCTTACCGGCAAACTATCCATAAAACTCATCAGTTGAGGACGAAAACCAAGGTTCAGCATTTCGTCCACCTCGTCGATTACCAGTTTCTGGATGGATTTAAGACGCAATACGCCAGTCATTACCAGGTCAACCAGCCGTCCGGGAGTGGCGACAACAATGTCCATCCCATTGTAAACCAATTGTTTTTGCGTATTGATATTCGTTCCGCCATAGACGCCGATTACTCTTACGGTCATGTACTTTGTGAGCTTTTCAATTTCGCCAACCACCTGTAAAACCAATTCCCGGGTTGGAACCACGATCAAAATCCGGGCATGTTTTTGATCTGAATATTTGAGCTGACGAAGAATTGGCAGCAGATATGCAAAGGTTTTACCGGTTCCGGTTTGTGCAATTCCAACCGAATCGCGACCCGACATTACCGCCGGATATACTTTTTCCTGAATGGGTGTTGGATTCTCAAAGCCCAAATCATGTAAGGCATTTAGTAGCGGGGTATTTAAATTTAATTCCTGGAAAGTCACAGTTTAACGATTTTGATATGCCGCAAAGGTAGTAAAGTTTATAGTCTCAGTTCTCAGTCGCAAAAATCCGTTAATTTTTAATAGCTTATCAAAATTGCAAATGATCTTTATTAAATCAATCACAACCGCAGGGCATTTATTTTGTTATATCGATCATAGAATTGTTATTAATACTCAATTATAAACACCATGGATTTTACAATTAATCAATATGAATTTGGACAACGGCCTGCAGTCACCATTCCATCTCCTGAATTACTGAAAACTCTCACTGAGGAAGGAATCCGTAAAATGGTGAGCGACCATTACGACCTTTTAAGCAAAAGCGAAATTAAACATCTTTTCCCGCGAATTGAAGAGCAATTGGACAAAGCGAAACAAAGATCGTCAGACTTTTTCATACAGATATGCGGCGGACATCCGTATTTTAACGAGAACCGGGGCAAACCCATGCTTGCAAAACGGCATTCACCATTTGCAATTACTGCCGAAGCCCGCGAAGTTTGGCTGAAATGTTACATTCAAGTACTTTCAAAACTCAATTTACCGGAAGAATTGTTACAATCGTTCTGGAATTATCTGAATGTATTTTCTTTTTGGATGGTAAATTCGAAAGAAAAATCATAAATACTTGCTAAAAAAAACATTTTTTATCGTCCTGTTTTATTCCTAAATTCAAACCCTTGTAAAAGAAGTTTTTAAGGGTTGCGATATGGAAGAAGAAGCTGAGAATAAATTTGGACAAATCGAGGGAATTGAAGGGTCACTCAGAGATCTGACTGAACGTAAACAAGCCAAAAAAAAATCAAAACTTGCGCTTTCACTATTGCAGG
Organism: Bacteroidota bacterium; assembly: GCA_030695265.1. GTDB lineage: Bacteria > Bacteroidota > Bacteroidia > Bacteroidales > Prolixibacteraceae > Aquipluma. The sequence continues at coordinate 14,284 of JAUYTA010000177.1, read as the reverse complement.
CAACACTCGATTCAACCACTGACGGGATACTGGTTGTTAACCGGTTGGGCAAAGTTACAAGTTACAATAAGCAGTTCAGACTGATCTTCAATCCTTCGCAGGAAATTCTTGAGTCAGGTATAGATTCTGCCATAATTGAATCTATTCTCAGTCAGTTAAAAGATCCGGATCAGTTTGTTTCCAAAATACAATTCTTGTATGATCATCCTGAATCAGAAAGTTATGATACCATCGAATTAAAAGATGGACGGATATTGGAGCGGTATTCTTGTCCGCAATATCTGGATGGCGATCCCATTGGAAGAGTATGGAATTTTAGGGACGTTACCATCAGGAAAAGAGATGAAAAGCAACTTCAACTCATGGCTCATACGTTGAAAAGCATTAACGAGTCTATCAGCATAACCGATACCAGCAACCAAATCTTATTTGTAAATGCTGCATTTCTGAAAACTTATGGATATGCTGATGAGAATGAACTGATCGGAAAGAATATCTCAATTGTAAGGTCGTCTGACAATGATCCTGAAATCACGGATAAAATACTAAAGATTACCGCTGATACTGGTTGGCAAGGTGAAATACTGAACAGAAAGAAAGACGGAACAGATTTCCCCATCTCGCTTTCAACCTCGGTTGTTCAGAATGAAAAGGGTGAAACACTTGGAATGGTAGGTGTGGCCGTTGACATTTCGGAGCGGAAACTTGCAAAAAAAGCTCTACAGGAAAGTGAATTAAAATACCGGAACCTGATTGAAACAATGCCAGATGGAGTTTACCGCAGTACCCCCGAAGGAAAATTTGTAGATGTAAATGAGGCAATGGTAAATATGCTCGGGTATAGTAGCAAGGAAGAATTAATGGCTATTGATATCAAAACCCAGCTTTATTTCATACCTGAAGACCGAGAAAGTCTGGTACTTCAGGAGAATCCACTTGAATTGGATGTTTATCCGTTAAAAAAGAAAGATGGATCGGCAGTTTGGGTGGAAGATCACGGTTGGTATGTTAAAGATAAAGCTGGAAACATCATTTATCATGAAGGTATTTCGCGCGATATAACCGACCGTAAAAAATCTGAGATGCAACTTCAGAAATATTCTGAAGAATTGCAGGATCTGAATGCATCCAAAGACAAGTTTTTCTCAATTATTGCCCACGACCTGAAGACTCCGTTTAATAGTATCCTTGGATTTAGTGAAATTCTGAAAGACGAGGCCAGAAATCTTGATATTGACACGATTGAGCAATATGCAGGAATAATCAATTCAACCTCGAAAAATACTTTCAGGTTACTCGAAAACCTGCTCGACTGGGCACGAATCCAGCAATCGCAGATTTTGTTCCGTCCGGTACCGGTTATCCTGAAAAAGCTTGTTGGCGAGGTTGTTGAAATGTTGATTGAAAATGCAAACAGCAAGTTGATTACCATCATCAATTGTATTCCTGAAAATTTGATTATTCAGGCCGACGAAGACATGCTCAAAACTATTTTCAGAAACCTGGTGTCCAACGCTTTGAAATTCACATCAGCGAACGGGAAAGTTGAGATAGAAGCAGTTTCGACCATACATTCCATCGAAATTTCGGTAAAAGATACTGGTACAGGAATAAAGCAGGAAGACATCGGTAAAATATTCAAAATTGGTGCTGGTTTTTCGAAACGGGGAACCGGAAATGAAAAAGGGACAGGTTTGGGGTTAATGTTATGCAAAGAATTTGTTGAAAAACATGGTGGAAAAATATGGGTAAAAAGTGAAGAAGGGAAAGGCAGTACCTTCACTTTCTCAATTAACCAAAATGAATGATTATGGGAGAATCAATTATTATCGGATTAGTTCAAAACATAGCGATACTGTTAACATTCAGTATGCTATATGATTTTTTCTGGTCACGAAATGAAAAACTTAATAACAATTACTTCAAAATCGGCTCAGGAATCATTTTAGGTGGAATTGGAATTGTTTTGATTTTAACTCCCTGGCATTTTATTCCGGGTGTATTTTTCGATACCCGCTCAGTAATGCTATCAATTGCCGGACTTTTTTTCGGACCGGTTCCGACCATCACTGCCATGATAATTGCTGGACTTTACAGGTTATACGTGGGTGGTGCCGGAGCCATGATGGGTATTGCAGTAGTACTTACTTCCGGATCAGCAGGTCTGTTTTGGTGGCGCTTTAGACCCAATTGGCGTAATAATAATCCTGTAATTGAATTGGCGGCAATGGGATTTCTGGTTCATGTGGTTATGCTTTGCTGTACAATATTCCTGCCCGGTGAACTCAGTTGGCAAACACTTAAGAATATTGCACTACCAGTTATTGTCATTTATCCGATTGCCACAATATTACTGGGAATGCTTATGCTGAACCAGGCAAAGAACCGGGAGAACCGAATAGCATTAGATAACAGTGAAAAGCGTTGGCATTTTGCGCTTGAAGGTGCTGGCGACGGAGTTTGGGACTGGAATCCTCAAACCAACGTGGTATTCTTTTCGAAACAATGGAAACTCATGTTGGGCTATGAAGTACATGAAATTGAAAATAAACTCGAAGAATGGGACAAACGCTTATTTCCGGATGACAAGGAAACGGTTTATCAGCTATTAAATCAACACATTGATGGTCTTGCTCCTGTTTACATCTCAGAACACCGTATAATGTGCAAAGATGGAACGTATAAATGGATTCTTGCCCGGGGAAAAATAATGACACTTGATGCTGATGGAAAACCTATCCGGTTTATCGGAACGAACACCGATATTTCGGAACGGAAAGAAGCAGAAGAAAAGTTATTACGCGAGCGAAAATTGCTGCGAACCCTGATTGACAATTTACCGGCAACAATTTATGTGAAAGACACCGAATGCCGGAAAATAATCGCAAATCGTGCAGATATGGAGGTTATTGGCGCGAAAACGGAAGAAGAAGTGCTGGGAAAAACTGATATGGAAATATTCAGCAATGATATTGGAGCCAGAGGATATGCAGATGATAAAAGGCTTATAGAAACAGGAATTCCGGTACTGAACCAGGAAGAATGTTTTTATGACGCCAACGGGATTCAGCATTGGTTACTGACATCCAAAATTCCGCTGACTGATGAAAATGGAAAGATTACGGGATTGGTAGGCATCGGACATCATATCACCGAACAAAGAAAAATGCAAGCCGAACTTGTTGAAGCAAAGGAAAAAGCAGAAGAAAGTGATCGGTTAAAATCAGCCTTTCTGGCAAATATGTCGCACGAAATCCGCACTCCGCTTAATAGTATCATCGGATTTTCTGAACTATTAGACGACCCGGATTTTGACTCCGAACAAAAAACTGAATTCATCAAACATATTGTTGACAATGGCAATAGTTTACTGATGATTATCAGCGACATAATGGATTTTTCGATGCTCGAAGCTGGTCAGCTAAAACTGAGGCAACAACCAATTTCAGTAAAGAAAATTATGAATGAGCTGTTTTCTGAATATAGTCACAAAGCCGAAACCAGAGGTATTCAACTCCGTTTCGACGATTCTCCGAATGATCCGGACATCCTGATAACAAGCGATTCATACAGGATAAAACAGGTTTTTAATAATTTAATTGGCAATTCATTAAAATTCACCAGTGAAGGATTCATTGAAATCGGGTACAAAGCAAAAGGCGAAAAAATTGAGTTTCATGTAAAAGATTCAGGAATCGGTATTTCCCCCAAATTTCATCAGGCCATTTTCGAACGTTTCAGGCAAGTTGATACAACAAAATCGCGGAAATACGGAGGAAATGGTTTGGGCTTGGCCATTTCAAAAAATCTGGTACAATTGCTGGGTGGAAAAATCTGGTTAAAATCGGAACCTGACAAGTATTCCGATTTCTTTTTTACAATTCCAATTTAGCGTCTTCTTCTCTTTTTGCTCCTGAAAGTCACTAAAATAATAACGACCAGCAGAACAGCCACCAGTATCAGGTAAAAGTTTAAATCTGATTGGGCAGTTTCTGTTATGGAATTTGCGGCTATTGGTTCTACAGTTTCATATCCGGCAAACCAACCTGCAAGTTGAACCTCCCCTTCAAGCTTGTTTTCCAGATCATCCGGCAATTGTGAAAAGAAATCAAATCCGGTTAATTGTTCAGCTTTATCAATAGTTACGGCAAAATCGGTTAACGGACGATCACTTTTTTCATTCGGCAACACAAATGCTATCATTTTCGGCTTGTCCGTCGGGTCATAAATAATTTTGAAATAATGACCCGGAACCAGCACTCCTTCCTTACCAATTGTATCAATATTGTCCTTAAAAACCGGTCCGGTAACCACATACAGCTGGCGTTCTTTTTTAGCCCAATTCCGAACCGTTGATTCCAGTTCCTTCCAGATTCCCCGGTTAAAATCAGGAACCTGAGGCGAAATGTTCGACATCAGGAAACTTTCCTGCATTGCAAGCTCACTAAATCCCATATCACCAGCCGGGCATAAATGCCCTCTGTCGTATCCGCTATTGGTATAATCCGATGATTTGGCTGAAATGGAAACAACCTTCTTATCCATTTTGAAATTATTACTCCTTTCCTGACCTGAATTTAAAATCATGCTATCAGTCAATGAGTAATAAACCCAGTTTGCCTGTTCGTAATTTTCGTTGTACGAAAGGGTAAAATAAGTATGCCTGACAATATCGTTTGCCGGAATTGGCAGGAATTCAACAGATTGTGCATTGATTAAATTCGCTGTAAAAAGCAAAATGAGAAGGGATAATAATTTCACGGAAATACGGATTTTAATCGGTTTAAAATAAACGACTAAAATAGAGCCTTTCCTGAAAACTAAATTTATTTTTGTCCGAAAAATTACGAAAATATGGCAACTGAGAATAAACACTTCACCGAAAATGACCGGGTCTTCTATTCAGATGGCTACCAATTGGCTCAATCGGCTATTGATGACGGCCTAACAAATGCCAGTTTGTTTTCGGCCATCGAATCGTTGTACGCAAATATTGATGCGCTGAATGAATCTATCATTGCTTTGGCCGAAAGGCAAAAAATTCCGGTAGCATGCCACAAAGGTTGTCAATGGTGCTGTCATCAGGCAGTTTATGCCAATTCGTATGAATTGCACTTTCTTTCCGAAAAAATCAAAAACCGTTTTTCTCCTGAAAATATTTTAAAATTACAGGAACGCGCAGAAACAAAATTTGCAGTAACCTCCCAAATGAGTGAGGTAGAAATAGCAAAATACAAAAGTCCATGTCCTCTGCTTGAAAATGGCACATGCTCTATTTATGAAGCGAGGCCAATGGCTTGCAGGATTTATCTTTCCACCAAACTTGAAACATGCCTCGAATTTTACCGGCATCCTGATAATGAATTGAATTATCCTGCGCTGATCGAATTTCCATTACATGCTGGTAGGATGATGAACGAAGGATTCATGGCAGCATTGAAGGAATATGGAATTGATACAGCCGAATTCAGATTAGAGGCAGGTTTAAGAATTTCACTAACAAATGACCAGCCAACTTTTGGATAGAAAATCAATTAAAAAGAGTGAAAATTGGATAAATTATCGCTTAAATACAGTTTTAAAAATTGTTAACAAGTATCATTTTAAAGGCAGGCTGTTGGTCTAAACAATTGAATTATTAGAGCTTAAATGCACCAAAAAGTTATCAACAATTGTTTATAACTTCGGATTATACTGAGTTGAATCAAAACTACGAAAAAGCTTGCTTTTAGTGCCAAATATGTATTAAATTTATTCCATCAGACGAGCGATAAAAAACTGCTTCGAATGAATGGAAAAGGAAGAAGGTACTTAATTGAACCCCAAACCTGATCACCCGGGTCTCCGGATCCGCATTCAGAAAGAGCTGAAGTTCGAACCGCAGCATTAAATTGCAATGTTCAGCATCAAACGAAAGGACCGTCAAAAGTTCATTTAAATGTTGATTCAAAAAAGCGTGAGACAAAAAGAAACTTCGGTTTCTTCCAAGTCGAACTGAAAGCGAAACGATCTCCGGATCGAAAGTAGTTTTTCACCGATCAGAAGTTTGAAAAAACGGATGAAACAAAGGTGGCTTTAATGGAACTTCGTTCGGGAAGGCTATTTCTTCGGAAATGCCGAACGAACAGCTGGAACGTAAAGCTGTAACAAGCAATACAGGAAAGCTAGAGGCTGGGAAAAATGGTTGGAGAAACCGGATGGATCAGCCAGTTATAATAACCGTAGTTTGGCACTTAGGAAAACCTTCGGGTTAACCAAAGATGAATGGGAACTTTCCGTAAAGGATTGTTCCCATTGGTGTTTTAAAGTCCTACTCCTATTTGAGCCCGTTTTATCATTTTTTTAGCACTTAATTTTACTACTTTTGTGCTTCGAGAAAAAAACAGAAAGTGAAAAAAATCAATATAGAACAGGTATTCAGTAAATTTTCGGAATTAAATGTATTGGTTATCGGCGATGCTATGGTAGATAACTATTTGTGGGGAAAAGTTGACCGCATATCTCCGGAAGCTCCGATTCCGATTGTAACTGTTACCAAACAAGAAAGCCGACTGGGTGGTGCCGGAAATGTTTCTCTGAATATTCAGGCACTTGGCGCAACGCCAATACTGATATCAATTATCGGAAATGATGAAAAAGGCCGCATTTTCGAAGAATTGATGCAGGAAAAAAAATTACCAACACAGGGAATTTTCATTGATCCAACCCGGATTACTACGGTTAAAACACGAATCATCAGCGGAGGTCAGCAAATTTCAAGGGTTGATCAGGAAGTTTCAACTTTGATTGACCATGAATTCGAGCAACTAATATTTGACCGTATAAAAACGATCATTGAAGCCCAGAAGATACACATAGTAGTATTTGTCGATTACGACAAAGGACTTATCACGCCCTGGCTCATTAAAAATGTAGTTGAACTGGCAAAATCAAAACATATTCTGATTGCGGCCGACCCGAAAATCAGAAATTTCAATAATTACCAACAGGTTGATTTATTTAAACCAAATTTCAAGGAATTTAAGGAAGGACTAAAATTATTGGTTGAAAAAACTGATATGGAAGAACTGAAAAAGATTTCGGATATTTTTAAGAAGGAGAATAAAATCGGGTTGCTCTTTATTACTTTATCCGAATTGGGCGTATTTCTGACCAATGGAGAGAAACAACATTACTATCCGGCAGAAGTGCGCGATATTGCTGATGTTTCAGGTGCGGGCGATACTGTAATTGCCGCAGCAAGTCTCTGTTTGGCAGCCGGATTGCCCATCCCGTTTATGGCTCAACTTTCAAATCTGGCGGGCGGACTTGTTTGCGAAAAACTTGGAGTTGTACCCATCGATTCTGAACTGCTGAAAAAAGAAGCAAAAAAATATCAGCTTCTAAAGTAGATCTGTAATTTCCTTAACACATTGCATCAAACAATAAATCAAGAACTTAGATCACGATTAAGTTTAATTAATAAATATTCACAACCTGTTTCTGTTTAAAATATTAACTTTGAAACTTATCAAACAAGCAGTTTTTATATGGGAAAAGTAATAGCGCTTGCTAACCAAAAGGGAGGCGTTGGGAAGACAACGACAGCGATCAATCTGGCAGCAAGTCTGGCCGTTTTAGAGTATAAAGTATTGATAATTGATGCTGATCCTCAGGCCAATGCAACATCCGGCGTTGGCTTCGATGTCAGGAATGTTAAAACAAGCATTTATGAATGTATTGTAGATGAGCTCGATCCACGAAAAATAATATTGAATACTGAGATACCCGGATTAGATCTGATTCCGTCGCACATCGATTTGGTTGGTGCTGAAATTGAAATGCTCAATTTGCCCAACCGCGAAAAAGTATTGCGCCATGTTATCGAAAAGATCAGGGATGATTACGATTTCATTTTTATTGACTGTTCTCCATCACTTGGACTTATCACCGTCAATTCTTTGACTGCTGCTGATTCAGTAATAATTCCTGTTCAATGCGAATATTTTGCGCTCGAAGGACTGGGTAAACTACTGAATACCATCAAGATAATTCAGACCAAATTACATCCGGAACTTGAAATTGAAGGATTTCTGCTCACCATGTACGATTCGCGGTTAAACTTATCGAACCAGGTGCTTGAAGAAGTTAAAAAGCACTTTCAGGAAATGGTATTCGAATCGGTTATTCATCGCAATATTAAACTTAGCGAAGCCCCAAGTTATGGACAACCGGCAATACTTTACGATGCAACATCCAAAGGATCAGCTTCATACATGAACCTTGCACGCGAACTACTCCAAAACAACGGATTAACGAAAATAAAAAATTCAAACAAAATTATAGAATAAGAACCTTTTGATTATGGCAAAAAAGAACGTATTGGGAAGAGGTTTGGGCGCTTTGATCGATGGAGCCGACACTTATAATTTTAATGAGGTCAGATCGTCGATTAGTGAAGTTGAGATTTCAAAAATTGTTGCCAATCCTTATCAGCCCCGCACTACATTTGATGAAGAGACATTGAACGAATTGGCTGCTTCGATAAGGGAATTAGGTATTATTCAACCCATTACGCTGCGGAAAACTGACAACAACCAATTTCAGATAATTGCCGGGGAAAGAAGGTTCAGGGCGGCTAAAATTGCCGGACTAACCACCATTCCCGCTTTTGTGCGCACCGCCAACGACGAAGGAATGCTTGAAATGGCGCTTGTTGAAAATATTCAGCGCGAAGACCTCGATGCCATTGAAATCGCCCTTAGTTACCAGCGTTTGATTGAAGAATGCAAACTAACGCAGGAAGATTTAAGTGACCGGGTTGGAAAAAAACGCTCTACGGTTACCAATTATTTAAGGCTTTTGAAACTTCCTGCAAAAATACAGAAAGGAATTGTTGAAAAGAACATTTCGATGGGACATGCGCGCGCGTTGGTAAATATCAAAGATTCGGAAATGCAGTTGATGATTTATGATGAAACCCTGAAAAATGATTTTTCAGTTCGCAGGGTGGAGGAACTAGTTAGAAACTACAACGAAGATAACTCAAGTTTTAAGCCTGAAGAAAAAGCTGTAAAACCAAAATTCCCCAGTGAATACGTAGATTTAAATAACCATCTGAGTAAATTCTTCGATTCGAAAATTGACTTCAGGATGGATCAGGGTGGAAAGGGAAAAATTGTAATTCCTTTTGGTTCAACAAAAGACCTGGAAAGAATTTTAGGAATCCTCGACAAAATAAATGTATAAAAAAAATCAACCGGCACCGGTAAGGCATTTTACCATCTGTTTTCTTGTAATCCTGTTTTTCGCAACAGGATTTTCTGCCTTTGGACAGAAAACTTACCAGGATTCCATACCGGAAAAAAAAACTAAAACCTTTCATTCGCCAAGAAAAGCAACGATTTATTCGGCCGTTTTGCCCGGACTTGGTCAGATTTACAACCGGAAATACTGGAAAGTTCCGATTGTATATGGCGGGTTTGCCGCATTAGGATACTTTATTAACTTTAACAACGAAGAATACGTCAAATACAGGCAGGCATACTCTGATATTATTGATGATGATCCAAATACGATTTCATACACGCGCCTGACTGTTAATCCCGGATTCCTGCAGCCCGATAAGATTAGTCAGTTTACTGAACGTTTGAAAAGTGCAAAAGACTATTGGAGGCGAAACAGGGATTTGGTAGTGATCGGAACCGTCGTTTTTTATGCAGTAAATATTATCGATGCGAGTGTTGATGCCCATTTTTTCAACTTCGATATCAGCGACGATTTAACGTTTAACTGGACGCCTGGACAAATAATGTGTATGGATAATAAAATGATTGGGATACATTGCAGAATTACATTTTAAAATTCTAACTAAAAGAATAAGATATGAGAATATTGCAAATAGCAGTTTTACTACTAGCAATTACCGGTTTTAGCGCTTCGGCCTCCGGAACAAAAAAAGAAAATATTTTAAGGGTTTGTACCATTGGTGTTGCATCGCTTGACACACTGAACGGATATGAAAAATATTATGAAATTCCTGATGAAAACTTAAATAAATATTTTTCAGACAAGCTCGATAGTATGCTGAACAGCTGGTATGTTCAAAACGTATTTCTCCTAGATAGTACGCAACTTGCTGAAGCCGACACCCTAAGACAAATCCTTCCTGACTCGGTTTACATCCAAAGGCTTCAATCAATGCAATCTGCAGTTAGTCTTTCCTATAATTCAACGGTTAAAAGTTACATTGCCATGTACACCAATCGTAAACCTAAACAGGTAGCGGTAATGCTTGGCCTTGCTAATTATTATTTCCCTATGTTTGAAGAATCGTTGGCCAAATATGGTTTGCCAATGGAACTAAAATATCTTCCGATTATTGAGTCAGCCTTGAATCCCGGAGCAAATTCAAGTGCCAGCGCTGTCGGACTATGGCAGTTTATGTACCCAACCGGAAAAATGTACAAGCTTGAAATAGGCACATTTGTAGATGAACGCCGCGACCCTTTAAAAGCAACAGATGCAGCAGTAAGGTATCTGCGTGATCTATACAATATTTACAACGACTGGCACCTTGTAATTGCTGCCTACAATTGCGGCCCCGGAAACGTTAACAAAGCAATAAAACGGTCGGGAAATGCGCGCGACTACTGGAAAATTTATTACAATTTGCCAAAAGAAACACGTGGTTATGTGCCGGCATTTATTGCAGCCAATTATGTAATGAACTTTTATCAGAATCACAATATTTATCCGCTACTACCTACATTCCCGATTATTACCGACACCATAATGGTGAATGAATACCTTCATTTCGACCAAATTTCGGAAGTCATCGGAATGTCTATGGCGCAAATACGGACCCTGAACCCACAATACCGCCGCGACATTATTCCGGCCAGCAAAGTAAAAGCGTACAGTCTTGTATTACCTCAGGATGAGATTTCAGCCTATCTGGAAAATGAAGTCTCAATTCGCAACCATCGGAGAAACGAATTCTTTCCCAACAACGAAATTGTTAATCCTCAAACCAAGTATGTCAGTGTAGAATCGGGCGATTTTAAAGGACGCGACAAGGTAATTTATACCGTTAAATCAGGCGATAATCTTGGCGCTATTTCTGCCTGGTTCCGGGTACGGGTTTCTGACATTCAATATTGGAATAAATTACGCAAAAATTTCATAAAAGCCGGACAAAATCTTACCATTTATGTTACTGATGGCCAGGGAGAATATTATAGTCATCTGAATAAAATGAGTCACGCAGAGAAACAGAAATCGCTCAACAAAAAGCCAACTTTTTCTTCAACGGCAAACAAAGTTGCAACCAGCCCAACCGAAAAGAATACAACTGTTACCTCCCAAAATAATGGCTCAAATTTAGATTTTGTGTATTACACAGTTCGCCAGGGTGACAACTTATGGACAATTGCACGTAAATTTCCGGGAATATCAAATCAGGATATCATGAAAATCAATAATATAAAGGCTGCAGAAAGCCTGATGGTTGGTCAAAAACTGAAGATCATGCCAAAAACCTGATAACTAATTTTGAAAAAACTGAACAAAAATGAGTTTTTTATATCCGGTTTTTCTTTTTGCATTGCTGGCCCTGGCTATTCCAGTTATTATCCATTTGTTCAATTTCAGAAGGTATAAAACACTGTATTTCAGCAATGTTACCTTACTTAAATTGATCAAAAAGGAAACGAGGAAAAAATCACAAATAAAGCAGTTGATAATCTTAACTGCACGTTTACTGGCAATTGCTTCGCTTGTGTTTGCATTTAGCCGGCCATATATTCCTTTGAACAACAGGACTCAGCAAGCTGCCCGGCAAATTGTGGCCATTTATATCGACAATACTTTCAGTATGAAAAACGTGAACGAGAAAGGTCAGATTCTCGAACAGGCAAAGCTGAAAGCCATTGAAATTGCAAATTCATACCGCGCCGGAACTCAATATTTAATCCTGACCAGCGATTTGCTTCCCCAACATCAGTTTCTCTTGAGCAAAGAGCAATTCTATCAGCAGGTTACTGAAATAAAAGAAAGTACACGGTCGCCAAAATTTACTGAAATTTACGCACAGGTAATCCGTTCAATTTCAGGAACCACAAAGAAAGCTGACAAAATATTCTATTATTTATCCGATTTCCAAAAGAATAGTATTGATTTTGAGACCCTCAAAACGGATTCAGCTGTATGGACTTATTTGTTGCCTTTCGAGTCTGATAAAACCAACAACCTCCTTATAGATTCGTGTTGGTTTGAAGTACCTGGCCGGAAAATCGGTCAACAGGAAAAATTGTTTGTACGTTTGAAAAACCTATCAGAGCAAGCCTATCAAAATATACCCATTCGCCTGACAATCAACGATTCATTGCGCGCCATTTCAAATATCAGCATCACCGGTCAGCAGGAATCAATCGTTGAACTCAATTATACCAATAACTCTCAGGGAATTCAGTTGTGCAAAGTGGAACTCGATGATTATCCGATAATTTATGATAATTCGTATTTCATGAGCTATAAAGTGAGGGGGCAAATTAAAGCATTGGGTATTTTCAATCCGTTAAACAATAGTTCGGGCTACCTGAAAGCCTTGTTTGCAGGCGACGAACTGATTGCTTACGATGAATTTCCTGAAAATAATGTACAAATTGCCCAGTTAAAGAATTACCAATGCATTTTCATGATCAGTAACCAGAAAATAAGTTCAGGATTAAAAAGTGAGCTTATTTCGTTTGTTGAACAAGGTGGCTCGCTGGTACTTTTCCCCAACAGAACCAGCAACTTTGATGATTACAATTCACTGCTTGCCAGTTTGAATGGCAATACGGTCACTTCATTCGACACTGCTTCGATGAGTATTTCGGAAATAAATTACGCTCATGCCTTGTACAAAGAAGTTTTCAAAAAGCAGGAAGCAAATGCTGATTTGCCCGTCATACATGGATTTCTGCGATTTTCGGAGCAAATTCAAAAAATTGAAACTCCACTGCTAAAATTCAGGAATGGGAAAAATGCACTGAGCACATACCGGTTTGGAAATGGAAATGTGTATTCATCGGCAATTCCGATTGATAAAAGTAATTTCAGTTTCATTCGACACGTAGTTTTTGTTCCAACTGTTTATAACATGGTTTTGAACAGCGAAGAGCCTCAAAAATATGCCTATTCAATGGAAGTTGACGAACCGGTCGTTCTGAACCAAAACCAACTTCCGGATGAGTTGAAATTGATCGAACTCGAAACAAAAGAGGAATTTAAGGTTTCGGCCCGAAATTCAGGAATAGGACACAAACAGCTGAATTTAAATGATTTAATTGATGGGGCAGGACATTATTTAATCACCGACGGAGATGAAACCATTCAGTCGGTGTCGTATAATTTTCCAAGAAAAGAGTCGATTCCTGAATATTACACTACCGAAAATATTCAGGATCAGATTGATGACAATAACCTGAAACAAATTCAGTTGATTGCTGCAAGTGAAGGACAATTCAGCGAAATACTTCAGGATTTAAACAACGGGAAGCAACTCTGGAAATTATTTGTAATGCTGGCGATTTTTTTCCTGCTGTGCGAAATGGCGGTTATCAGGTTCTGGAAATAATTATTTGGAAAGAGGCAGAGTAAAGGAAAATACAGATCCTTTTCCGGGAGTACTTTCAACCCATATTTTCCCATCATTTTTCGCAACAAATTCCTGACACAATACCAATCCAAGACCAGATCCGGTTTCACCTTCAGTTCCATGGGTGGCTGAATTATTTTCAATGCTGAAGAGTTTTCCGATAGAGCCGGAAGGTATTCCAACTCCATTATCAATGACATCAATTTGAACGTGCGAATCTGTTGAAAAGGCTTTTACCCTGATTAAAGAACCTTTTGGCGAGAATTTCACTGCATTAAAAATCAAGTTACGCAATACAGTTGCAAACATATCTTTATCAGCATAAACCATTAAATTATCCTCTGTTTCAGTTTCCAACTGTTGATCTTTATCGATTAAATTCAGTTCGACCAATGCTTTTACATTTTCAATAATCTCTATCAGTTGAAAATTGGTTTTGTACACATGAATCCGGTTTGTTTGTGATCGGGTCCAAAGTAACAGGTTTTGCAGCAGATTAAATCCGTTTTCAGAAGCGCTGTTTAAATCAGAAATGATTTGTTTCAGCTCTTCTTCCGAAAACAATTTGAGATCGCTTTTAAACAAACCGGTATAACTTACCAGAACGCTAAACGGGTTTTTTAAATCATGCGCAATAATGGAGAAAAACTTGTCTTTCGAAAT
>JAUYTA010000660.1 GCA_030695265.1 Bacteroidota bacterium | reverse complement strand
TTTTGAACCTCGACCGGAATTTCAAGCGAATGATTGTCAACTTTAAATGCCTCAACCGATGGACGGCGATAGGATATTTCGTGTTTTTGTGAGATGTAAGCTGCCAAATCGCGGGCGATTCCGATGTGCGAAGCACTGTCGATGCGGTTGGGTGTCAAATCCACTTCAAGCACAAAATCAGATTCAATTTTGAAATATTTACTGGCCGGAGTTCCCAGAACCGCTGCCGGATCGAGAACCATAATGCCATCGTGACTGCTTCCCAATCCAATTTCATCTTCGGCACAAATCATTCCTTCCGAAGCTTCACCACGTATTTTCGATTTCTTGATTTTAAACTCTGTATCGCCGTCGTACAAGGTAGTTCCGACAGTTGCCACCACCACTTTTTGCCCTGCAGCCACATTAGAAGCGCCACAAACAATGGGCAGAATTTCGCCATTGCCAACATTCACGGTCGTTTTGCTCAAATGATCGGAATCCGGATGTTGTTCACAGGTAACAACTTCACCGATTACCAACCCTTTCATTCCACCTTTTACTGTTTCAACCTCTTCCATGCTTCCCACTTCCAGTCCAATCTGGGTGAGGAATGCGGCAACTTCATTTGGCGTATAGTCAAGATTAATGTATTCTTTTAACCAGCGATAAGATATGTTCATATTTTTGTCTTTTACTTCTGAAATTCAATGATCGGCAAAAGTAAACAAAAATTGGGGTGAGGGAAGAAAATGAAGTGTAAAATAAAGACAAATTGAGGTAATGTTCCGATGAGCTTCCTCAATTAATCAATTCCTGAAAAATATCATGTTTAATCTCTTTTCACGACTTTTATCAGGTTTGAAACATCACATAATCTTTAATTTAGCAGCCTGTTACAAATCACCAATATTTCAGGATTAAACTAAAATTAAAAACAAAAATAATTCACACATGAAACGAGCCATGAGAATCACCTCTCACACAGGAGAATGATTATTGGCGAGTTCCATCTGACAATTAAAAATCAAAATATAAACAGATGAAAAAAATCGTTTTATCAGTCATTGGCCTTGCTTTGTTCGCGACGGCCTGCAACACAAGCAAAGAACCAAAGAGAGACATGAGTAATCCATTCTTCGGCGAGTACAACACACCGTTCCAGGTGCCGCCATTCAATGAAATAAAACTGGAGCATTTTATGCCGGCAATTGACGCCGGAATTGAAGAACAGCTTACTGAAATTAAAGCAATTACAGACAACAAGGAAGAACCATCGTTTGACAACACCATGCTTGCATTCGACCAATCGGGAGAACTGCTTCGGAAAGCCAGTATTTTTTCAACCCTGAAATCGGCCAATACCAACGACGAAATGCAGGCGCTAGCCCGTGAAATAACCCCAAAAATGTCGGCTCACCGCGACAACATCATGCTGAACAAAGAATTGTTTGCCAGGGTAAAAGCTGTTTACGAAAAACGTAATGAGCTAAATCTGAATGCTGAACAATTACGGGTAGTCGAAAAATATTATCAGGATTTTGAAAGGAATGGCGCCAACCTGTCGGATGAACAGCAAGCCGAACTTCGCAAGATGAACGACGAACTTTCGATGTTGAGCCTCCAGTTCGGTGAAAATATGCTGGCCGAAACCAATAAGAATTTCAAAATGGTGGTCGAAAATGAAGCCGATCTGAAAGGACTTCCGTCCGATGTAATTACTGCCGCTGCCGAACAGGCAAAAAAAGACAGCATGGAAGGAAAATGGATTTTCACCTTGCAAAAACCGAGTATGTTACCTTTCCTGCAGTACGCCGAAAAACGCGAACTGCGCGAAAAACTGTACAAAGGATATATTGGCCGTGGCAATAACAACAATGCCAACGACAACAAAGAAATTATCGGCAAAATGATCACCCTGCGCGACAAACGTGCAAAACTGTTAGGTTTCAACAATTTTGCTGCTTATTCTGTGGATATCAATATGGCAGAAACACCCGAAAATATCAATAATTTCCTGATGAAGCTTTGGACATCGGCACTCGAACGGGCCAAAGTTGAACGCGCCGATATGCAGGCCATGATCAACAAAGAAGGCGGAAATTTCAAACTCGAATCGTGGGACTGGTGGTATTATGCCGAAAAAGTACGCAAAGCAAAATACGATCTGGACGAAGCGCAGATTAAACCTTATTTCAAACTCGAAAATGTGGTTGACGGAATGATTTACGTGGCCAGCAAACTTTATGGTGTACAGTTCATAAAACGCGACGACATTCCGGTTTATCATGAGGAAGTCATTGCTTACGAAGTTCAGGAAGCTGATGGTAAACACATTGGCGTTTTCTATATGGATTACCATCCCCGCCCCGGAAAAAACAATGGCGCATGGTGTACCAATTACCGCGGCCAATCATACGAAAACGGACAACGGATTACTCCCGTAGTTTCCGTCGTATGTAATTTCACCCGCCCGGCAGGAGATGTCCCTGCCCTTTTAAGCTACGAAGAGGTTACTACTTTATTCCACGAAGCCGGACATGCATTTCACACTTTATTTGCTGACGGACCCTATCGCAGAACTTCAAGAGAAGTAGCCCGCGATTTTGTAGAACTTCCGTCACAAATCATGGAACACTGGGCTTCTGAGCCTGAAGTTCTCCGCGTTTACGCCAAACATTACCAAACCGGCGAGGTAATTCCTGAAGCATTGATTACCAAACTGACCAAAAGCGCACAGTTCAATCAGGGTTTCGAAACCGTTGAATATCTGGCTGCTGCATTACTTGATATGGACTTGCACACCCAACCATTTAACGGCGACGTGGAAGCTTCCGAGAAAGCTTCGATGAATAAAATCGGCCTGATTGACGAAATTGTACCACGCTACCGCAGTACCTATTTTTCACATATTTTCTCCGGAGGTTATTCAGCCGGATATTACGTTTACATCTGGGCTGCCGTGCTGGATGCCGATGCTTTCGATGCGTTTAAACAAAGCGGCAACATTTTCAACCCTGAATACGCTGCCAAATTCCGCACCTTATTAACCAAATGCGGAACCGACGACGGAATGGTTATTTACAAGAATTTCCGGGGACAGGAACCTTCTATTGAACCATTGTTGAAAAACCGTGGATTAAAATAATTTCATTACTCACCCCAAGCCCGAGAACTCGGGCTTGGGGTGAGTAAAATAGAAAATATTCAAGTAATTACTAAAAAATAAATCCTTTTATAATGTTTAAATCAGGAATTTCAATCGTTGCTGTTGCACTAATTTTAAGCTCGTGCAACACATCAAAAGCACCAAAGAAAGACATGAGTAATCCATTTTTTAGCGAGTACAAAACACCTCATCAGGTTCCACCTTTCAACGAAATAAAGATGGAACAATACTTACCAGCCATCGAGGAGGGAATTTCGGAACAGGTAGCTGAAATAAAAACGATCACCGATAACAAGGATGAAGCTACTTTCGACAATACTATTTTGGCTTTTGACCTGTCAGGTGATTTACTTAAAAGAGCAACTTACGTCTTCTTCAACCAGAATTCGGCCAATACCAATGACGAAATGCAGGCTTTGGCACGCGAAATCACCCCAAAACTGACCACTCACAGCAACAACATCATGCTGAACAAAGAATTGTTTGCAAAGGTGAAAGCTGTTTACGAAAAACGCAATGAGCTGAATCTGGATGCCGAGCAATTGCGTGTGGTTGAGAAATACTACCAGGATTTTGAACGGAACGGCGCAAACCTTTCAGAAGAAAAACAGGCAGAACTGCGCAAGTTGAACGATGAGCTTTCGATGCTGGAACTGAAATTCGGTGAAAATACGCTGGCAGAAACCAATAAAAATTTCAAAATGGTGGTCGAAAATGAAGCCGAACTGAAAGGTTTGCCTGCCGATGTGATTGCTGCCGCTGCCGAATTGGCCAAAGGTGACAGTCTGGAAGGAAAATGGATGTTCACGTTGCAAAAACCCAGCATGATCCCATTCCTTCAATATGCCGAAAACCGCGAATTGCGCGAAAAACTGTACAAAGGTTACACCAATCGTGGCAATAACAACAACGAATTCGACAACAAACAGGTAATCGAAAAAATCGTAAAACTGCGCGACCAACGGGCCAAATTGCTTGATTTTGAAAATCATGCAGCTTATACTGTTGATGTCAACATGGCCAAAACTCCTGAAACCATCAACGAATTCCTGATGAAACTATGGACTCCGGCACTCGAAAGAGCAAAAACAGAACGTGCCGATATGCAGGCCATGATCAAAAAAGAAGGTGGAAAATTTGAACTGGAAATGTGGGACTGGTGGTATTATGCCGAAAAAGTTCGCAAAGCAAAATACGATTTGGACGAAGCACAGTTGAAACCCTATTTCAAGCTCGAAAATGTGGTTGACGGAATGTTTTATGTAGCCACCAAACTTTATGGTGTACAATTCATAAAAAGAGCCGACATTCCGTTGTACAACGAAGAAGCCATTGCTTACGAAGTTCAGGAAGCCGATGGCAAACACATTGGCGTTTTCTACATGGATTTCCACCCGCGCCCCGGAAAAAGCAACGGAGCATGGCAAACCGGATACCGCGACCAATCATACATTAACGGACAAATGATTACACCCGTAGTTTCCATCGTTTGTAATTTCACACGTCCGGCAGGCAATGTTCCTGCTTTGCTAAGTTTTGACGAGGTAACCACTTTGTTCCACGAAGCCGGGCACGCTTTCCACGCATTGTTCACGCATGGAACCTACCGTCGTACTGCCGGAGTTGTGGCCCGCGACTTTGTTGAACTTCCATCGCAAATCATGGAAAACTGGGCAAAAGAGCCTGAAGTTCTCCGCGCTTATGCCAAACATTACGAAACGGGCGAGGTAATTCCCGAAGCATTGATTGCCAAACTGGTCAAAAGCGCACAGTTCAACCAGGGTTTCGAAACGGTTGAATACCTTGCTGCATCGTTGCTCGACATGGACTGGCACACAAAAGCTTTTGAAGGCGATGTGGAAGCTTTCGAAAAAACAGCAATGGACAATATTGGCCTGATAGATGAAATTGTTCCACGCTACCGCAGTACCTATTTTTCGCATATTTTCTCGGGAGGTTATTCAGCCGGATACTACGTTTACATATGGGCTGCGGTGCTGGATGCCGATGCTTTTGATGCGTTCAAACAAAGCGGCGACCTTTTCAATCCTGAATATGCTGCCAAATTCCGTACACTGTTGAGCAAATGCGGATCAGACGAAGGAATGGCGATTTACAAAAACTTCCGTGGTCAGGAACCATCTATTGAACCATTGCTGAAAAGAAGAGGACTGAAATAGAAAAAGATATTAGATTTTAGATTTTAGATTTTAGATTTTAGACAATAGATAAAAGACTCGTTTCGCAAATGCGGAGCGGGTCTTTTTTATTTTCCGGAATCATATTCCCGGGGAGATTTGAAGTCACCCGTGAGTCATAAAATAATTTCAGGAGATAGGCAAAATAAATAAAGAAAACGTTGTAAATTAGGGAACAGATAAATAAAGACAAAATACTCTCTATATATCATTTACCTTAATTCTTCATTTATGGCAGATTTTACCATTGCATTCCAGTTGATGATCGCCCATGAAGGCGGATACGTCAACGACCCGGACGATCCGGGGGGCGAAACCTATAAAGGTGTTGCCCGCAAAATTCACAGCAAATGGAACGGCTGGACGACAGTTGATATGCTAAAACGTCAGACCAGTTTTCCGGCCAATCTCGACAAAGACCCAGATCTTCAGGAAGCTATTACCGATTTTTACCGGGTAACTTTCTGGGATAAAATGAAAGGCGATCAAATTACCGATCAGGCAGTTGCAAACTCTATTTTCGACTTTGGCGTTAATGCCGGAATGGGCACCAGCGCCTCTTTGGCCCAACTGGTGATCGGGGCAAAAACC
This sequence comes from Bacteroidota bacterium, assembly GCA_030695265.1. GTDB lineage: Bacteria > Bacteroidota > Bacteroidia > Bacteroidales > Prolixibacteraceae > Aquipluma. The sequence continues at coordinate 5,229 of JAUYTA010000660.1, read as the reverse complement.
GATGGGGTAATTGGACCTAAATCCATCGCAGAACTCAATGCTTTTAATTCCGAACATTTTTTGGCCGCATTTACAGTTGCCAAAATTGCACGCTATGTCAGCATCGTAAAAAAGAGACCTACCAGCCGTAAATACTTCTATGGCTGGGTGCTTCGCGCCCTTGGCGAAAACGCCTGAAAGCCCCTCCTAAATCCTCCCCGAAAGGGAGGACTTAAAAATTGCAAGAAATAAGATTAAATACTTACAAAAACATTCATGTATGAAAGCACAAAAACAAATATTAACTGAATGCGCTGACAAGAGCATTTTTATCACCCCTCCTATGGAGGGGCTGGGGGGAGGCCGCATATGAGTTTCATCAAAGATCTTTTTTCAGGAGGAGCCAATACGCTTGTCGATTCGGTAGGCAAAGTGCTCGACAATGTTATTACGACCAAAGAAGAAAAAATGCAGCTTGAAAACGAAATCCGGAAGTCTGAGTTGCAGTTTCAGCTTGATTTGAAAAAGCTCTCGAACGAAGAGCAGCAAATGATGCTTGGCGACATCAGCAGCGCCCGCCAGCGCGAAGTGCAGGTGCAAACCAGCGAAACAGCATCATGGATGGCCAAAAACATACAGCATGCAATTGCAGCGGGAACTACACTGATTACACTCTTGTTCTTTTATATCCTGATTTTTAAACCGGAAAGTATTACGTCGGAAAGTAAGGATATCGTACTTTACATACTGGGTGTTTTAAGCGCCATACTGACACAGGTTTACAGTTACTACTTTGGATCATCGGCAGGAAGCGCGGCCAAATCAGTAACTTTAGCTGGCATGAGAGATCATAAATAACAAGCATACAACAGCCCGTTTCTGATTTCAGGAACGGGCTTTTATGCGATTATAATCTGATTATAAAATCAGTCAGATTCCCGTCGGCATCAAGGTTTAGTTTTTTCCGAAGCCGGTAACGATGGTTCTCGACACCACGTACCGAGATTCCCAAAAGCGGTGCAATCTCTTTCGACGAAAGGTTCATCCGGAGAAAGGCACACAACCGTAAATCACCGGGAGTCAGATCGCGGTAATTACCTTTCAACGTGGTCATAAACTGCTCGTGTGCCCGGTCAAAGTTGGTATCGAATACTTTCCAATCATCTTGGCTGGTCATATTGTCATCGATTTTTTGGACCAGTCTGTCGTAATATTTATCAGGATACCGCGATCCAAGCTCTTCCTTTTGGGTGTTCAGCATATCTTTTACATTCATCAGAAATTCGTTTTTCTTGATGATTGCCATCGTTGAACTGGCCAGTTCATTGCTTTTAAATGACAGTTCAGCCATCAGTTTTTCGTTCCGGAGTTTTTCAAGTTCACGCTCTTTCTCATCCCGCTCGCGGCTTTCCTTTAATTGTGTCCGTCTAATAATGCGGCTTCTGAAAAACATCAGGCCGAAAATTACCACCAGGAAATAGAAGAAAAAAGCCAATCGGGAAAGATACCACGGCGGTAAAATAACCAAATTGATGGAATACTCCTGACTGGATTCGCCCCATAAATTGACAGCTTTCACTTTTAATTTATAGCGACCCTCCGGAATTCGTTTAAAGCTGAAAACCGGTTTTTCAAGTGGTTCCGACCATTGCTGGTCGAGCCCTTCAATAAACGATTGATATTTAATATCGTCGCTGCCGAAGTATGGAAATGAAAACCGCAATTGCAGGTTATTCCGGTTGTAGCGCATGGTAATTTCACGGGTGTTTAGCGGCAAATCACTAATTTGTTCGTTAGTGCCACTAATACTTATCCGCCGCAGTTCAGGTCGTTCCCCTGAAATATGTGAAGCCGGGCTGGTAGTATCGGTATTCAAAAATGCATAGCCATTTTCGAGGCAAAGAATTGCTTTACTTTTATCAATCGCGAAAATGTTTTCGTATCCGGTGATGACCTGATTATTAAACAGTCGGGTAGGATATTCTTTGATTTTTCTAACTTCTGAGTTCTGGATGCTGAACAATCCATACGATTGATCGGTAATCAGCCAGTAATGGTTTTCGGGTCCGGCAATGATCCGGGTTGCCTTTTGAAAGTTTCCCAGTTTATCGTTCATGGTTGAATATTCAACGATCGTATCCTTCAAATCGTCAAACGTAAAGAGTTTTTCGCCGGAAGTAAAAACAATCCGGTTTTCGAGCTTAAACACATGAATATTGTTGTCTTTCCTGAAGACGTCACTGCCATAGTAGCGGTTGTAAACCAGAGAATCGCTGTTGTTAAATTTCAGCCTGAAAATGCCCCGGTACATATGGCTGGCCCAGTAATTTCCTAAATGATCCACTTCTAGATAACGGATCAGGTCGTTGAACTGATAAACTACCCGGTCTATTTCCCAATTCGAATTATCTTTCTTGTAAAATATCAGGTTTGAATAAGTGCTTTGTACCACCGAATTGGGTTTCAGCGGATTTTCTGTGATAGAGAACCCACCGGAAACAGCAGAAATTTGCTTCACCTGATCGTCCTGAATTTCAAAAGTTCCTGTATTGTGATTAACAAACAACCGGTCGTCAATCACTTTACAATCCCAAATCTGACCTTGTGTTCCGGGAACGAGCCGGAATGGTTCATCAGATGATAAGAATGGCCTGAAATACAAACCCTGGTTGGTTCCCAGGTAAAGTTTATTACGGTAAATGGCTGCGGTATAAACAGCTCCAAGTTCTTTTCGTTCAACAATGGAAAACGAAGGATCAGGTGAAAACGAAATAAAGTCGATCCCTTTGTCCAGCGCAACCCAAATGTTTTGGTTCATATCAGTCATAACACCCAACACGGTATTGTTTTGCAGCCCACTTTCCTTGTTGAAGCGATGAAGAAGTTTTCCATTCAGATCAAAAACTGAAATTCCGTCGAGAATTGTACCGATGATGATTTTGCCATCAACCGTTAAGCAGCCCCGGTTGACAATGTTTTTTCGAAAATAATCTGTTTGATCGGGTTGCCATTGTGTAATTTTTTGCCCGTCGTAAAATAAAAGTCCCTCATTGGCTGTGCCGATAAGTATGTTTGATTCACTAAGCGATAAAACAAACCGTATTTCTGCGTGGCTTAAAAAATCATTTGCCAGGTAAGGGGAAAGTTTTGTTCCGGTGATTTGGTAAATGCCCTTGTTCATAACATTAACAAGAATACGGTCGCCTCCATCCGATATTGAATTGACAAATCCCTCCGGCTGAATTACCTCAAATTTTCGAGAATCATAGATATAAACCTTTGAGAATGACTGAAAATAAACGCGTTCACCCAATGCAATAACATTCCAGAATTCCTCATTAGGCGTAAAATTCTCCTCCACTTCATCTTTCAGTGAATGATATTCGAGCCTACCCAGATTGTTACGTTCCCAGTATCCCAATTCGCGGTAACCGGCAGTAAAAATGCGGTTCTTTTTATCAATTGCAACAGCTCTGATAATTGCCCCTTCAGGAGCAGGGTAAAGCGTCCAGGTAATCCCGTCGAATTCGAGCAGCCCAATGTTGTTGGCAAAATAAAGGTAACCATTAATATCCTGAACAACCGACCAGTTTTGGCTGGCTGCCTGGTATTCCTGCTTGGTGTAATTTTTTATATTAATCCCATCTGAAGCCCAGGCATGAAAACCAAAGGTCAGATAAAAAATAAAAATAAATGCCATCAGGCAGTTTTTTTGAGGAGACTTGTTCATCGGTCGATTTGAATATAAACGAACTAAAAGTAATAAAAAAAGAAAAATCGTTCCCCGAACATAGTTTTTTCTTTTTAGGAACATCATTTTTGAACCCAAAAGATAAATTTTTCGTTTAAGATAAATAATAAACTACAATTACATAAAAGCCATCAATAGAGTAGTTTAACTTATAAGTAAAACCCTATGGCGTAGTAATTGTGTAATGTTGCGCAACATCTTTCAACAGTGAAGAAACAGAGGTGTATTGTTTTCTTATTTATTCGCTTTAGTACAGTGTAGTTTTACTAAGCAAATTTGAACACGTAAACAATATTACTATGAAAAAACTTTTTGTCACACTGAATCTCCTTTTTTCAGTAACCTTTCTTTTTGCGCAAAATATACAAACCATAAAAGGAACTGTAACTGATGCAAAGAATGAGACGGTTCCCGGGGTAAGTGTCATGATAAAAGGCACGATGCAGGGCACCATTACTGATATTGATGGGCAATACTCCCTTCAGGCTGAGCCAAAGGCAATTTTGGTGTTTAGTTTTATTGGATTCCAAACCCAGGAAATACCCGTTAATAACCAAACAACTATCAATGTTCAGTTAAAAGAACAAACATTTGATTTGGATGAAGTGGTGGCAATTGGATACGGTGTTGCCCGAAAACGCGACCTGACCGGATCAATCGTATCAATTGATGGAGACAACCTTAAAACCTCGCCTGATTACAGTCCTGTTAAGGCATTGCAAGGAAAAGTGCCGGGTTTGGTGATGACAAACAGCGGTGCTGCAGGCGGTAGCCCAACCATTCGTATGCGCGGGGTAGCAACTGTAAATGCGAGTACCAACCCGCTTTTCGTGGTTGACGGTATGTTTGTTGACAACATCGACTTTGTAAATCCAAACGACATTTCTTCCATTGAAGTACTGAAAGACCCTTCTTCATTGGCTATTTTCGGTGTCCAGGGTGCCAATGGGGTAATCATTATTACCACCAAACGGGCTGACAAAGGAAAACTGACTGTAAGTTACGATGGCTATGCAGGCGTACAGGTTTTGACCGACCGCGATCGGCTAAAACTTACCAACGCTTCCGAATTTACGATGCTCTACAACGAACAAATCAAGAATATGAACCCATCAGCTACGGAATGGGTACCCGATTTATTGGGTGGTGGAACCGACTGGCAATCGCACATTTTTCGCCCGGCAGTAATAACGAACCAGGGAGTAAGCGTTTCGCAATCGACTGAAAAATCAAGCAGCATACTTTCCCTCGGATATTTCAAGCAAGATGGTATTGTGAATTACAACGCATATCAGCGTTTCAACGGACGGTGGGCCGGAGACTATACGATTACGGATAACTTTAAAATGGGTGGAAATGCCAGTTTGAGTCGTTGGGACACAGATCCGGCAACTGCCAGTGTATCCAATGCAGCTCAGGCTTTACCAACATATTCACCATACGCACCGGCGGAAGATCACGATCCCAACAACATCGGATCTTATTACACACCGTCGCCC
>JAUYTA010000658.1 GCA_030695265.1 Bacteroidota bacterium | reverse complement strand
GCCTGACGTGCACAAATTTCGAATGATAATGAATCAGAGTCAACGGCATGGTAACTACCGTCCAATAAGGTTACTTTAAGGCTGTCAACATTGAATCCGGCCAATGGGCCGTTTGCTAATGCTGATTCGAATCCTTTTTGTACTGAAGGGATATATTCGCGTGGAATATTACCACCTTTTACAGCGTCAACAAACTGAAGTCCGGATTTACCTTCATCAACAGGTTCAACACGAACGCTGATGTCTGCGAATTTACCACGACCTCCGGATTGTTTCTTGAATACGTCGCGAAGTTCAACCGATTTGGTGATACATTCTTTATAGGCAACCTGGGGTGCTCCCTGGTTACATTCAACCTTGAATTCACGACGAAGACGATCAACGATAATTTCAAGGTGAAGCTCACCCATTCCACGGATAACGGTCTGTCCTGAATCAGGATCAGTATTTACTTTGAATGTTGGATCTTCTTCAGCAAGTTTGTATAAACCCATGTTCAGTTTATCCAAATCTTTCTGAGTTTTAGGCTCGATGGCGATTCCGATAACCGGTTCAGGGAAATCCATGCTTTCCAATACAACCGGATTGTCAAGATCTGATAAGGTATCGCCGGTGCGGATATCTTTAAATCCTACGGCAGCACAAATATCACCTGCTTCGATTACATCGATTGGGTTCTGTTTGTTTGAATGCATCTGGTAAATACGGGAAATACGCTCTTTTTTACCAGTCCTTGAATTGAACACGGTATCGCCGGCGGTAATTTTTCCAGAATATACACGAATGAAACACAAACGTCCAACATAAGGATCGGTTGCAATTTTGAATGCAAGAGCTGCAAGCGGTTCGTTAACATCGGCATGACGAATAACTTCTTCAGTGTCGTTGTATTCAACTCCTACAATATCACCTTTGTCAAGTGGGCTTGGAAGGAATGAACAAACGGCATCGAGCAAACGCTGAACGCCTTTGTTTTTAAATGCTGAACCGCACATCATTGGAATGATAGCTCCGCTGATGGTAG
>JAUYTA010000630.1 GCA_030695265.1 Bacteroidota bacterium | reverse complement strand
CTATATTCCCTATCAAACCCAAGGGATAATCGTGCTTTGGAAAAACTTTGTGAACTGCTGACTGATTCTGAAACAATATATCCAGGCACAAATCTTAGGGTGATTTATAAATTAGCGACAAATTAATGTGCGAGAGGTCAGGAAGTCTGAAATAAAGTTTTCCTGAAATCTAAGTGATGCATTCTGTTAACTTAAAAACCCTGTATATCTTTGCGGTGCACAAAAAAAGACGAATGGCTTATTTAAACAATACCATGATTATCCGCCATCAACTGGTTCGAAAAGTTGTAAGGCTTTTTAATGAAGGACGATTAATTGAAGGAATTGACCGGATACCCTTGGAAATGTCGCCACGCGAAATCAGCGCCCAGCGACGTTGCTGCATCTACAAGGAACGTGCGGTGGTGAGATACAAACTGATGCCAATTCTGGGACTTGGAATTGAAGACGAACAGGATGAACTTACCCCTTTGTCGGAATTCGCGCGGATGGCCATGGACCGGAAAGCGCCTTCGAAAAAAGTACTTACAGTGGTTGACGAGGCCTGCACCTCGTGTGTAAAGGTAAATTACATTGTTACCAACATTTGCCGGGGTTGCGTTGCCAGTCCCTGCATCATGAACTGCCCGAAAAATGCCATTCGTTTCAACTCTACCGGTGCAGCCGAAATTAAATCGGATAAATGCGTTAACTGCGGACTTTGCAAGGAAGCCTGCCCGTACCATGCGATTGTTTATGTGCCAATTCCCTGTGAAGAAGTTTGCCCGGTGAATGCCATTTCGAAAAACGAACACGGCATCGAGCAAATTGACGAAAGCAAATGTATATACTGCGGACGTTGCCAGAATGCCTGTCCGTTTGGCTCAATATACGAGGTCTCGAACCTTATCGACGTTTTGAAAAGTATTCAGAAAAAAGAAGAAGTAATAGCCCTTGTAGCTCCGGCACTGTTTGGCCAGTACGATTTACATCCGGCCAAAATATTAAAAGCAATTGAAAAGATTGGTTTTACAAAAGTGGTGGAAGTTGCCCGCGGCGCCGGGTTGACGACCAAATACGAAGCCAGAGAACTGTTGCACAGACTTGATGAAGG
>JAUYTA010000164.1 GCA_030695265.1 Bacteroidota bacterium | reverse complement strand
ATGAGATTTACAAACTCATTACTGAAAGGATAATTGGAATATCTGGTAAATTCGATTACACTTTTGATAGTATATCTACACCAGCTATTGAAGAACATCATCAAAATATATTTCCAGAAAGATATGAATCACAACTTATCTTTTTACTACGGGATTGTATATTGGTTATACCTGAGGAGGAATTAAACGATAAAATTAGCGAATTGTTAAAAAGTAGCATTCCAGTGTTTAATAGAGTGGCAATTCACACAATTAATGAAAAATACGATTTGCTAAGTGAACTATTTTGGGAGTGGAAGAAAAATCCATTGCACGGGTCATTTAAATACCAATATAAACATGAACTCTATGAGCTTCTTAAAAATCATGCTGACAAATTTGATGCAAAACAAGTTGAAAGAATATTGGGTTGGATTGAAGAGAAAGAATATTTTGTATCTCCTGAAGCAGATAAAGAACTAGCAAATAAGATTATTGCATACCAAAAGAAAGAATGGTTATCTTCAATTTTGAATAATAAAGATAAAAGAATAGAAGAGCAGTATAAGATATATGAGACCATCAATGATGCTGAACCTAGCCATCCTGGTTTTGACATCTGGCATGGTGAGGCGATAGTTGGCTATACATCACCATTAACTTATGAACAAATTGAAAGTTATTCATTTGCTGAGTTAATTGATTATTTCGAAAAATATAAGTCAAAATCGAGAAGCTATACAGGACCATCAATAGAAGGTTTATCGGATATAATTATTTCAACAATAAAGCAGAATCCTGAAAAATATTGTGATTCAGAACTTATTGCAAAAGCTTCATATCAATTGCAATATACTTGGTCAAGAGGATTAATAGAAGCATTTAGAGAAAAATCTTTTGATATTCAAAGTGTACTCCAAGCTTCAGAGGTAATTTTAAAAGATGAAGAATTCTGGAAGATTAATAACACTTTAGAAAGAGATAATTATCCAAATTTTTTCCTTACTGAGTTACTTGGATTAATTGATTTCGGATTGGGAAAAGACCACGAAACCTTTTCTAAAGATAATTTGCCTCAGGTAAAATCACTTTTAATCACGGTGCTACAAAAAGATGAACGAACACCTTATGAATTTGACAAATTGTCAATGAAATCACTGAACAATTCAAAAGGGAAGTTATATTCATCCATATTTCAATATTTATTAAAATTTGGTCGTGACAATAAAGAAGATACAGATAAATTGAAGAAAGAGATTGGGGAAACTGTGGATCTTTTATTCAAAACAAACATTTGTGATGAACTAATGTATTTTGCTTTTGGTCAGTTTTTCCCATTCCTTTTTACATTATATCCCGATTGGATTAAGAATAATATTGAGACTGCATTCCCAAAACATGATACATTTAAATTTAATGCAACACTTTGTGGTTATTTCTTATATAATTCAAGATTCTATTTGAACGAATTTAACCTATTACATGAATCTGGGATATATGAAAAAGCACTTGAATATAATTTCATTAAAGAGAAAAGTGGTGCCATAAATAATTTGGTTAGTCATATTTTAATAGCCTTAGTTGAAGACTTAATTTCTATTGATGACCCCTTAATGGACAAGATTATTAATTCGAAGATTGAACAACATCAATCACCTTTAATTCATCGTTTTTGGAGTCCAAAAAGAGCATTAATTGACAAAGAAAAACTAAAAGTAGTTCCATTGTATATCAAAATAATATCCAACGAATTAAGCAAAGAGAAAATTGAACAGAATACGCAATTAATTTCGGGTTTGTCAAAATGGTTCAATTCAATGGATAAGATTGAAGAAGGAGTGTATGAGCTTCAACTTATAGTATCAGATAGAGTTAAATCATCAGATAAACATCATTATCTTGAAGGATTGCGAAAACACGTCAATGTTCAACCTGAAATGGTTGGAAATCTTTTATTCGCTTTGTTTGAAAATGGAGTTGAATATGATATTTCTCGTGGCATTATTTCTAATCTAACGGAAAAATTATATCAGGCTGGATTAAAGGATATTGCGGATAAAATATGTTTGTTGCATGGTGAAAAAGGAATAGATATTTTAAAAGATTTATATAAGCGAAATCAAAATTAGTGCCTATGACAACGTGTCACAAGCAATTTGGAAGGCGTCTGAAAAACTTATTTTGGTATAGCAATCTGGTCTTGACAAAGTAGAGATTTTTTGAAACATGGCTTAGAAGTAACTTTTAGAAACAGTTTTACTGAAAAGTTAGGAAGCTTTTTGATGAACAGGAAACCGCCCTACAACAGCAAAATACTCGCAAGCCTGACTTCGGCACTTCATGACAGGAACCCGATTACTCAGGATAAAATGCAACTCTTTGGAAGAAAATCATCGGTTAAATCCATAACTGAGTATTCAACGTTGGTATGCATTTAAAAGATAAGAATATGTCAAAAGAAAAATATCCGGGATTATTAGACAGGGTAAAGGCAATTGTAACTGATGCTGTTGTAATTATATTTTGATACTCGTAACTACCTATGATTTTTCACTTTTTAAAAACGTGCCGGATAACGCAAAAATTATTGCGTTTGTCTTCATTTTCATCCTTTACGACCCGATTTTTACAAGTAATTTTGGAGGAACCTTTTGTCACATGATGGTTGGAGTAATCTGATCACAGAAAAAAATCTGCAATTATTCGTCTGCAACGAATAATTATTTATATATTTGTTCGTTTCAAAAGAACAATAAGCGATGAACAAAGAGCGATTAAAAGAAATAATGTTTGACCAGAAAGATGTTTTCAATCGGAAAAAGGATCTGATAAAACGTGACATCAGGCTGAATAAATATTTAGATACCAGTCAGGTAGTCATCATTTCCGGTATCCGTCGTTGTGGAAAATCCTCTTTGATGTTTCTAATTAAAGAGGAATTAGAACTCCAGTATCTGGATTACTGTTACTTCAATTTTGATGATGAACGCATCATTCCAGAGATTTCTGTTTTGGAGGACATATACAATCTACATATAGAAGTTTACGGGAAAGAACCTGTGCTTTTTTTTGATGAAATTCAAAATATCAGCAATTGGGAAAAATTTGCAAACCGGATGTATGAGAAAGGTATAAAGATTTTTGTTAGCGGCTCGAATGCAAAGCTACTTAGCTCTGAAATTTCCAGCAGCCTGACTGGCCGAAACAAACTTATTGAATTGTTCCCATTTTCATTTCCCGAATACCTGCGGTTTATCGGTGCTAACTGGAATCTGGAACATCTTTCTTCAAAAGCAAAATCGCTATTAATCAAAGATTTAAATCAGTACATACAAACCGGAGGATTTCCTCTGGTTGTTAAAGAGAACGACACAGAACTGGTCAATGGCTATTTTCAGGACATCCTGTACCGGGACATCATTTCGCGTTACCGCCTTGCACAGGTGAATGAAATCAAACAAATCGGTTTATACTTGTTGTCAAACACCGGAAAGCTGTTTTCCTACGCAACCTTACAGAATATTTCAGGCGTTAAAAGTCTGAGTTCCATAAAGGATTATCTGTATTATTATGAACAGACCTATCTTTTCTTTTACCTCAAAAAGTTTGATTATTCGGTAAAGAAACAGATTATGAATCCCAAAAAAGTATATACTGTCGATCAGGGTTTTGCCAATCGATTGGGCTTTAATTTTTCGGAAAACAAGGGTCGTATTCTGGAGAATATCGTCTTTCTGGAATTACGCCGCCAGGGGAAAGATATATTTTATCATTTGGATAAATACGAATGTGACTTCCTGGTCAGAGAGGGTCTGGAAATTGTTGAAGCCATACAAGTAGTTTACCAACTAGATACGAGTAATTACGAACGCGAATACCGGGGATTGTCAGAAGCGATGAACACCCATAATATCAAACGCGGATTGTTCATAGTTTACGATGTAGATGAGTCAATTATCTCTGACAAAGAAAATTTTGAAATTATTCCTATATGGAAATGGCTTCTGACATAGCGACCGAAAATAGTATTTACAATACAAATCTTCCCAAATAAAAAATTACTTCCTTCTTTTCAATTTTCGTTGGATTCTATTATCTTGTTTGCACGCCATTGATTAAATGGCTGTCAATAAACTAAACAGTAATGATTTCAGAATCGAGCCTTGAAAAACTAAAAATATTGGCCGGAGCGGCCAAATACGATGTGTCGTGCGCTTCGAGCGGAACCCAACGGAGCAATACGAAAGGTGGCATCGGGAATGCTTCGGCATGGGGCATCTGCCATAGTTTTGCGGAAGACGGACGCTGCATTTCGCTGCTCAAGATCATGCTCAGCAACTTTTGCATTTACGATTGTGCCTATTGCATCAACCGCAAAAGCAACGACATTCCGCGTACCTCTTTTACTCCTGAAGAAATTGCCAATCTGACCATCGAATTTTATCGCCGCAATTACATCGAAGGATTGTTCCTCAGTTCGGGTGTGCTGCGTAATCCTGATTACACCATGGAACGAATGGTGACAGTTGCCAAATTATTGAGAACAGAACACAAATACAACGGGTACATTCACCTGAAAGCCATTCCGGGAGCAAGTGAGCAACTGATTGCTGATGCCGGCCGATGGGCCGATCGACTGAGCGTAAACATAGAAATTCCAACCGAAAATAACCTGAAACTTTTGGCTCCTGATAAAGATTTCAGGAGTGTGCTGGAACCGATGAAAATCATTTCAAACAACATTTCGGAATCGAAAGAAGAGCGAAAGAAACACCGGGGCGCGCCACTTTTCAGTCCTTCCGGCCAAAGTACCCAACTAATTATCGGAGCCACCAGTGACACGGATCATACCATTCTGAAACTATCATCGGCCTTGTACAGCAAACGGGATCTCAAAAGGGTTTATTATTCAGGATA
>JAUYTA010000623.1 GCA_030695265.1 Bacteroidota bacterium | reverse complement strand
TAAAATTAAAGGGAGAATTGCCAAAATCGGCAAAATCGAGCACATAACCATCACGTTCCGAGGCGACCATGTAGCCCTGACGTTTCATTTCGCGCGCTTCCTCAACAGTTGAAACAGGTATAATTGCTTTTACGCCGTTATGAATGGCCGCACATATCGAAGAAGTTGCCCGTAAAATATCGACAATTACCACTAAATTATTGTCATCGGCATGTTTGTCGTAGATCGCGGGGGACAAACAAACCTCCAGCCGATTTTTTGGTTTTTCCATTTGCATGTAAAAGTCACAAAGATAAAGAAAGTAGCCAACTGAGACCGATTTAACGAAGCAGAAAATGGTATTTTAAATAATTTATACCAGGCTAATAAATGGCATCTTAACTATTTTGGCTTTCAGCATTTTACCGCGCACACTTAAATATACTTCGGTGCCGATGGCAGAATAAGCTTTGTTTACGTATCCCATTCCGATGCCTTTATTCAGTATTGGCGACATGGTTCCTGAAGTTACGCGGCCAATCACATTTCCATCCTGATCTGTCAATTCGTAACCGTGACGTGGAATTCCACGATCGATCATTTCAAATCCGCGAAGTTTGCGGTCCACACCTTCCTGCCTTTGCATCAGCAGAAAATCTTTGTCGATAAAATGATGACCGTTGAATTTGGTAATCCAACTCAGCCCTGCTTCGATGGGAGAAGTCGTGTCGTCGATATCATTTCCATAAAGGCAAAAGCCCATTTCGAGGCGCAATGTATCGCGGGCAGCCAGTCCGATTGGCTTGATTCCGAATTCAGCTCCGGCTTCAAAAATCTCCTTCCAGAGTTGTTCCGCAACTTCGTTCCTGAAATACAATTCGAAACCGCCGGAACCTGTATAACCAGTTGCTGAAATAATTACATCGCCAACACCACCAATTGATCCGGTAACGAAGGTGTAATATTTTATTTCAGACAGATTAATATTGGTGAGTTTTTGAAGTGTAGCTGTTGCTTTTGGGCCCTGAATCGCAAGCTGACTAATGGCATCGGAGGCATTTTCGAGGATCGCAAAGTTTGTATTCTGCGAAACAATCCAGTTCCAGTCTTTTTCTATATTGGCAGCATTTACTACAAGCAGGTATATTTCGGGTGCATAATAATAAACCAGCAGGTCGTCAACAATTCCGCCTTTTCCGTTCGGAAGGCAGGAATACTGTGCCTGACCAAGTGCCAGTTTTGAAACATCGTTGGAGGTTACACGCTGTACAAGTTCCATGGCTGCCGGACCTTTCACCCAAAACTCGCCCATGTGCGACACATCAAATACGCCAACTGCTTCGCGAACAGTCATGTGTTCATCTTTAATTCCTGAATATTCGATTGGCATTTCATATCCGGCAAACTCCAACATTTTGGCGCCGAGTTGTTTGTGTATCCGGTTGAAGGCTGTTACTTGCATAAAATTGTTTTCAGTTTTTGAATATGACAAAAATACCTGGTTACAGTTATTTAAATCATGAAAATTATCATTTGGCAAAGATATTAGTTTTTATCGCAACAGACCGCAACCATAGTTTCGAATAATTATTTTCCGTAATATTGCATTTGCACAAACCAACATAAAAACATACCACAATGGCTTATCCCCGATATACTAATTTAGATTACCTGAAAGAAATTACAGGCGACGAACCTGAAGTTACAAAAGAATTTATTCAGATGTTCTTCGACCAGTTGCCCGAATTCAGAGATGGAATGAAAAAGTTTTTAGCTGAGAAAAAATGGAAGGAACTTGGTGAAATTGCACATAAAGCCAAATCATCGGTTATGACTTTCGGAATGAACGACCTTGGGTTGCGACTGAAAGAATTACAACTGAAAACCCAGAAACTGGAAGACATTGAAAGCTATCCGGTTTATGTTGATGAATTTTTGAATACCATTGATGAAGCTGAAGTTGAGCTGCGGGAGGACATGAATAAACTTTAAACGTCATGGATGATTTAAGCATTTTTCAGGACAAGGCGATCGTTCCGGCTGACAGAGATTTAGTAGATAAATTGGGTTCAACCTATAACCTCTGGATTCAAATACAGGATTTCGTTTTTGAAAAGTATCCAAAAGCAATTGCAGAATGGAACTATTCGGGGATAAAATATGGATGGAATTTCAGGATAAAGGATAAAAAAAGAGCGATAATTTACTTTTTGCCCAGGGATAATTATTTTAAGGTTGCATTTGTATTCGGACAAAAAGCGACAGATACAATTCTGGAAAGTGATATTTCGCCAGAGATTAAAAATGAGCTGGAAAAAGCAACAAAATATGCCGAGGGACGCGGTATTCGGATAGAAATAAAAGACAAACAGATACTTACAGATATTGAAAAACTGATTGTAATTAAATTGGCCAACTAATCAAAGAAATAAACCACAGATTCCGCAGATTAACACAGAGAATAAATCTGTGACAATCTGAGAAATCTGTGGTTTATATTATTTAAAGACTATCCCCAAAATCCTGACGGAATTTCGCCACGAGTTTGTCCACCCAGTCGCCAATTGGTTGCAATTTACCAACAAAGAAGCGCAATACAGGAGGTTCTTCAACCCATTCGAGACCGCCGATTAAGTGGCGGTTGTCGAAAAGCCATTGAATGCGATCCTCAGCATACTTAATTTGCGATAAAGTGAAAACCCTGCGGGGAAAAGCCAAACGGAGCAATTCAACATCGGCCAGCACATCATCGCCGTTTTCGTCGCGAACACTCGAAATCGTACCACGTTCCATACCGCGAATTCCGGATGCTACAAACAGCGCGGCAGCAAGCGCTCCGGCCGGATACTGGGTTTGCGGAACATGCGGAATAAACAGACCGGCATCGAGGTGGCAGCCCAAACCTCCGGCAGGTGTGATCACCGGAATTCCTTTGCTGTCGAGCGCATCAACCAGGTATTTGATAAAAGTGGGAGAATGACTGATCACATTAAAATCCAGCGTTTCGATCAGACCAACGGCCATTGCTTCAATTTCGCGCACACTCATACCTCCGTATGTCAGGAACCCTTCGAAAAGTGGAACCCAGTCGCGCATTTTCATGTAAATATCATGATTGTTGGTACAAATTCCACCACCACGGGTGCAACTTACTTTGCGGCCTGAGAAATATGAAAAGTCGGTATAACTCATCATTTCGTGCAGAATATCTTTGATTGGCATATCCAGATAACCTTCTTCACGGATTTTAATGAAATAAAGGTTTTCATTGATCAAACTGGTGTCCATCAGCAACATGATATTGTGCGCTTTGGCAATTGCCGAAACTTCGCGCAGGTTGGCCATCGAAAATGGTTGTCCGCCAATCAGGTTGGTACCGGCTTCGAAACGAATGTATGCCACATTTTCGGCGCCCCATTTTTCTATTACCTTGTTCAGCTTATTGATATCCATGTTCCCCTTAAAAGGAAAATCACTTTTTGTTTTCAGGGCTTCGTCGGTATATATTTCCTCAACAGCACTCCCGGCCATTTCGATGTGGGCTTTGGTTGTGGTGAAATGGTAATTCATCGGAACAACACTTCCCGGCCGGCAAAAAGTTTTTGAAATGATGTGTTCTGCTGCACGGCCTTGGTGAACCGGCAGAAAATAATCCTGATTGAATACTTCTTTAATTGCTCCCACCAGCTTGGTGTAACTGGCTGATCCTGCATACGAATCGTCGGCAACGCTCATGGCAGCCACCTGATTATCACTCATCGCATTGGTCCCCGAGTCGGTAAGCATATCCAGGAAGACATCTTTGTTCATCAAAAGAAACGTATTGAATCCGGCTTCAAAGATGGCTTCTTTGCGTTCTTCGATGGGTAAAAGGTTCAGTTTCTGAACCACGCGCACTTTGTGCATTTCAAGGGGAGTCACTTCACCGCTGTAAAACTTAACAGTATTCAATTTTCCTGAATTTTCCATAAATTGATTGTAATTTTTTGGTTGTTAGTTTGTAAACCCAAAACATATAAAAACTAACAACGAAACTAAATTCAAGGATCATCTATTAGTTTAATTTTGGAGATTGCGAGTTTACAAATAAATAATCTGTAATCAAAATGACGAAAATAGTTTTGGATTGATATTTATCAACCCACATAAATATCAATTCAAACTTTTTCAGTCCAACATACTTATTTATTAATACAACATCCCAAATGGCCAAATTGCCTGTTCACTGCTTAAAACAGGTCATTCAAAT
>JAUYTA010000622.1 GCA_030695265.1 Bacteroidota bacterium | reverse complement strand
CAAAAGCTTTGCGGATGCAGGTCAGCATACCCAGCGCAAGCACGTCAACTTTCATAAAACCAAGCGCTTCAATGTCGTCTTTATTCCATTCAATATTGGTGCGGTCTTCCATACGCGCATTCAGGATTGGGCACAGCTCGTGCAGCTTTCCGCGGGTAATCACAAAGCCTCCGGTATGTTGTCCCAACTGACGCGGGAAACCAATGTATTGTCCTGTCAGTTCGAGCACTTTCCGTAAATGTGGATCCTGAGAACTGAAGCTGGAAGAATCCGGGGCTTTCCCCTCAAACCAATCTTCGGTAAATTCGTAGGCCGATTTCGAAAGGACGTTAATGGCCGTTGATAATCCCATCGCTTTTCCCACATCGCGCACTGCTCCTTTCCAGTGTACCTGAGTGACAGTCGCCACAATCCCGGCCCGATCGCGACCGTATTTTTCGTAGATATATTGCATGATTTCCTCGCGGCGTTCATGTTCAAAATCCACGTCAATATCGGGCGGTTCATTGCGTTCGTCGCTCATAAACCGGGCAAACAGCAATTTAAATTTGGAGGGATCGACCGAAGTGATGCCCAGACAATAGCAAATCACCGAATTGGCTGCAGAACCACGTCCCTGACACAGGATTTTCCGTGACCGGGCTTCGCGCACATAATCATACACGGTAAGAAAATAGGAAGCGTAGTCTTTCCTACCGATAAACTCCAGCTCCATATCAATAGTTTCCCTGATCTTTTGGGGAATCATTTCACCAAAATGCTCGTGGGCGCCTTTCCAGGTAAGGTAAACCAACTCTTTCATCGGGGTTCTGCCTTCGCTGGTAATTTCTTCAGGATAAAGGTATTTTAATTCATCCAGCGAAAATTGGCAGGCATCTGCCAGTTCCAGCGCACGATTAATTGCTTCAGGATACTGACGAAAAAGGCGGTGCATTTCGTCAATCGGTTTCAGGTAGCGCTCCGCGTTGGAGTGTAACTTGAACCCAGCCGAATGAATGGTGCATTTCTCGCGGATACAGGTCAAAACATCCTGTAATTCGCGGCGCTCCGCTGCATGGTAATGCACATTATTGGTTGTTATCAGCGGAATTTCCAATTGTGCCTCCAGTTGTGAAAGGCGGAACAGCTTTTTGTGATCATCACCGTTGTAACCGAAATTTGCGGCAAGGTAAAGGCTGCTGCCCAACGCTGCTTTATATTCTTCCAACGCTTTGATAAACCCGTGCTCGAAATCAAAATCGGCATTGAGTGATGCCGGTGGAATCACGATAAATTTGATGCCAGCGGCGTATTTGTAAACATCAGCACGATACAGGTGGCAATCTCCCTTCTCAGCACGAAGATTACCTTCGGTAAGCAATGCCGATAAATTTGCGTATGCAGATTTACTGGTTGGATAAGCCAGCAGACTCGAACCATCCAACAAGTCGAGGCGACATGCAGGTATGAAACGAATATTTTTGTCGCGTGCAGCTACATGGGCGCGCACAATACCCGCCAGCGTGTTCCGGTCAGTAATGGCAACAGCCTTGTAGCCCAGTCTGGCTGCCTGTTCCACCATCTCCTCAGGATGCGAACCACCCCTGAGAAACGTAAAGTTCGAGGTTACCTGTAATTCTGCGTAATCCATTGTGCTTTGAGGCTTTGTCAGACAAAATATCCATGCAAAAACCATTGCGGTTTTCTGTTCCCGTACAAGCCCAGCCGGAACAGCCAGTAGCGGGCGCCGCTTTCATCTTCAACCCGGTAATAATCCCGGGGTGAACCGTTTTGAAGCCACCATTCCTGCTCGATGCGTTCAGGACCGTCGGCGCGAACAATGCGGATAACTTCGCTTTTGTACCGAAAGTGCATCGGAGGATAATCTGGCAAAACCACCATGACTTCGATGGGCTCCGGCTCCGGTAAAAGATGAATGGGACGGGGACGGTCGGTGCGCCATTCCGTTTCCGGCTGTTCTTCCAGAGATGTAACTTCTTTTACTGAACTTTCCGGCCAGTGATGTTCCAGTGGCAAATAGCGGTGAATGGCCTGAATACCCACTTTCCCCGCAATGTTGTCCACTAATTCAGAAATAGCCGCCTGATCACGGCTTGCAGTACTCCACAACGCTTCCTGGGTTTCGCTTACATCTTCAACCAGGGTTGCTTCCAGTGTGAACAGTTCAATTCCGAGTGCCGGTTCTATTTCCGGTATCTTCAATTCAAATAGTTTGAAGAGATGTGCTGCATTGCGCGATGCACGGTTGGTGCCAATGCTGACTTGCACGGTTTCCCCGTCAATGCGGTAACCTTTAAATATTCCGGTGCGCATACCTTTCCCTTCGTTGAAGAAACGTTCACACAAGGATTCCAGCAGGCGCTTCATGGCTATTTCTATTCCTGTTGCTGTGCGGATGGGTTCGAGGCAGGGCAATCGTTCCAGATAAACCGGTGCAGGCTGAACTGCCTTCAATGGTTCCGGAATTACTCCCAACGCCTGTTCCAATCGGATGAGCATGGCCTCGCCAAATCTTCGTCGCAGGTTCAGCCGGGGAATATCGATAAATTGTCTGATTTGCCGGAACCCGAGATTTTTCATGCGCTGCAAAGTCGAATTGTCCAATCGCAAAGCAGCCGGAGGAAGCGGGGAAATGGCTTCAGCCTGTCTGCCGGATTCGATGATCATTTCATTTTTTCCATAGTGAGCTAAAGCCCAGGCTGCGCCGATGGTATCGGCGATGGCCGTGCGTACATCATATCCTCCCTTACGAAAACGGGCTGTGATTGATTGAATATAAGGAAGCTCACCACCCCACAAATGCGGGCACCCGGATATATCCAGAATCAGTCCGTCCGGAGAATCGGTGGCGGCGACAGGACTGTAACGCAGGCACCATTCGGCCAAATCTTTGAGCAACTTTTCTTCTGCGACAGTATCATCCGGAAACACTTCAACCGAAGGCAATATGGTCCGCACATCGGCCACTACCATACCGGGAGAAATGCCGTCCTTTGTCAGGCTTTGACTGGATGCCCTGACCACCATCCGTCCGTGTTCGGGAGCAGACAGCAGAAAGGGCTTGCCCCGAAGTTCGGGCCGGATTTTAGCCAGCCGGTCGGTAGCCAAATATCGAAACCATATATAAAGATAGCGCCTAGGCATAGTGTCGTTGCTTTTGAGGTACCGGCGGTTTTACAGCAATTTTATCTTGATCAGGTACTACTTTGAATGCACCATTTTTCCACTCGAACTGCCAAATGCCCGGTCTGCCGTTGCGGATTTTAACCAGCTCCACCTCCAGGCAGGGAAATCCCACACCGGGAAGTTCACCGGTCCGGCTTGCCAACGGCCTGATTTTCCACCGGGACACACAGGTCAGTGTATTCTCCATGCGCGAGCCCTGCCGATGCAGAAAGCCGGTTACCTTGCTTGTTTCGACAGCCAGTTGCAACCGCCGGGATTCGGCAAAACTGATGTCCCGCAATTCAGCGACAACAGCAGCCAGCGAATTGCATTTCAGCCCCTGCTCCATCACCCAAAGCGCTTCCTTTTCGCGCTTCACATCGATAAAAATGACCCGGTGCGGTTCAACTCCGAAGAATCTCAGCCCCGGAGCAAACAATTTACGTCTGGCGCTTATCCACAGGCAGACACCTCCTTTTTTCATGAGTGTGCTCAGTAGCACTGCAAGAAATCCGTTTGCTGCAGCAGCGCAGGTTTCCGTTGGGCTGATAAATTCGTGTATCGCTCCGACAGGAAAAGCGCCTCCGGGAAATGCCGTGTTCATCGATCCCAGCCCAAAATCAAGCAGCCGGCTATCGGATCCGGTGTTGAATCCCTCCAACGAAAGAATCTTCTCTTTCAGTTGCCTGATGATTTCTTTTTTTTCGGCTAACTCACTCATAATTAAAAAATATTTCTATATTTGTTACGATTAATAACAATACTTTGTTTCTAAATATAACAAACAAATACTTAAATGCAAAGATTTTTTTTTGCCG
Organism: Bacteroidota bacterium; assembly: GCA_030695265.1. Classification (GTDB taxonomy): domain Bacteria; phylum Bacteroidota; class Bacteroidia; order Bacteroidales; family Prolixibacteraceae; genus Aquipluma. Next base: position 67 of record JAUYTA010000622.1, on the reverse strand, counting down.
GAAATATAAAATTTCTTCGTGATCGTAAGAAATTGAGCCAGGAAACCCTTGCTGCCAAGCTGGAGTT
>JAUYTA010000616.1 GCA_030695265.1 Bacteroidota bacterium | reverse complement strand
GTTTGAATTCTGGAATGATTGATTTCAACCTGCATCTGCTCAACAGTTGCAATTTTCACATCGTCATACGGTGGTACCAGCAAGTCAAAATCAATGGCATACTGAACAGCTGTTTCTATGATATCTTTCAGGTAAGCTTTTGACAGTTCATCGATTCCGAAGTCTTTTACAACTTCGTTGGATTGCCGTTTGCCTTCAACAAAAAAATGGTTTTCACGGTTCACGAAAATCCGGGCAATCAGATAGCCCAAATCCTGTGTGCGATTGTATTTAAACGAGTCGGCCAAAAAATTATAGATACTAAACACCCCACAATACGAATTCATCGCATTGGCTTTTATATATTCCAGTTTCCAGATCGGATGTTCCCGGTTAAATACAAATACGTTGGAGTGCATGCTAAAAATAAGCACATCGCCCCCAAGTTTGAATTCAGCTTCAAAAGGTCCTTTTTCCTGAAAAAACGGCAATATACTTTCGTCAACTTTATCCTTCAGCTGTTCACGATATTCATCCGCCAATTCTCGCAGCACTTCTTTCAAAACGGCAAACATTGCAACAGTATTACGATAGACTTCCTGTTTGAGGTTTGTTTTTGCAATCAGTCCATCCATTTGTGTTGGGTCATTTTTCTCTTCAGTCATGGCTAAGCTGTAAAAATTTTGATAAAAATAAGAAAAGCAGCCAACTTTGACTGCTTTTCCTATGTCTGAATTTCGTTATTTTAATACGACAATGCAAATATCACCCGGCTTTTCGATGGTTTTCCGGAATACATACAAATTCCTTCTTCCGGAACCTGATCAAACGGGATACAGCGAATGGTTGCTTTGGTTTCATCCTTGATCATCTGTTCTGTTTCAGAAGTTCCGTCCCAATGGGCCAGAATAAATCCGCCTTTGTTCTGAAGTACTTCTTTAAACTCGTCATAAGTATCAACCGGAGTGGTCATTTCCTTTCGGAAAATAATTGCTTTGTTGAAAATATTCTCCTGAATGTCGTTCAACAATTGCTGAATATACAATTCTATATTTTCCATAGAAACAACTTGTTTCTCCAAAGTGTCGCGACGGGCAACTTCTACTGTGCCGTTTTCAAGGTCGCGCGGTCCGATAGCGATGCGCACAGGAACACCTTTCAATTCATATTCGGCAAATTTCCAACCCGGCTTTTTATTGTCGTTGTTGTCGTATTTTACTGAAATGCCGATGCCCCGCAATTTGGTTACGATGCTGTTCACTTTTTCTGAAATTGCAGTAAGTTGCTCGTCGTTTTTATAAATAGGAACAATAACTACCTGGAATGGAGCTAATTTTGGTGGAAGTACCAATCCGTTGTCGTCTGAATGTGCCATGATCAAAGCGCCCATCAGACGGGTTGAAACGCCCCAGGACGAACCCCAAACAAATTCTACATTTCCTTCTTTGGATGCAAATTTCACATCAAATGCTTTCGCGAAATTTTGTCCAAGGTAGTGCGAAGTTCCCGACTGCAATGCTTTTCCATCCTGCATCAACGCCTCAATCGTGTAAGTTTCGAGTGCACCGGCAAAACGTTCGTTGGCCGATTTCGAACCTTTTATTACCGGAAGCGCCATAAACTGTTCTGCAAAATTAGCATACACATTCACCATTTGTTCTGTTTCTGCAATTGCCTCCTGACTTGTAGCATGTGCGGTATGCCCTTCCTGCCAAAGGAATTCGGTGGTGCGAAGGAACAGGCGGGTGCGCATTTCCCAGCGAACCACATTGGCCCATTGATTGACCAGAATTGGTAAATCGCGGTAGGATTGTATCCAGTTTTTATAAGTGCTCCAGATAATTGTTTCCGAAGTTGGCCTAACTATTAATTCTTCTTCAAGTTTTGCATC
>JAUYTA010000604.1 GCA_030695265.1 Bacteroidota bacterium | reverse complement strand
TACTCCGGAAAGTGGCCGAAGGCGATGCGTCCAATTTGGGCGACATTACTACTTTACTCGACGAAGATGTTGTTGTACAGATTATTGATGGAGCGCTTGTGGAGGTAAAGCGATGATTATTCCTCCATCAGACCCATTGATTTGAATACCTTTTCGGTTATTCCGCGGCGGCTTTCTCTGAACTTTGCTGAGTTGTCCTGGCCTGATTCAACATTGCAAACATACAGCCAGGCATTTCCGTTTTCCTTGTGGTAGCCAACCAGCCAGCCGATGTTTTTTCCATTTTGAACAGTCATTCCGGATTTTCCACTGAAAATCCATTTATCCGTCTGCTTCAGGATAATCATCTTTTTAACGAGATCGATATTTTCAGTTGAAAATGGCAATTGATTGTTGAAGAAGTGAATAATGAAATTCATTTGCTCCCAGGGAGTAATCCGTGATGTTCCCCAAAGCCAGAAGCGATCGATGGTTTCTTTGGTGATGTCCATGCGTCCGAAATCAGAATCATCAATATATTCTTTCATCCGTTCGGGTCCAATTTGGCGTGCTACTTCCTGAAAATAGGGAACTGCCGAGTATTGAATGGCTGATGCCAAAGTATGGTCTCTATTCCATTCTTCAACCGTTCGAACGACTCCGTCCCATGGAATCACCATGCTATCGCCGGTAACAACCCCGGATTCAAGCGCAATCAAGGCATTTATAATTTTAAACGTAGAAGCCGGAAGAAAACCTTCCTCACAGCGATGGGAGTTATAAATCTGGTAGAGATCGTTTTTCAGGTCGTACAACAAAAAGCAGCCCTGAACACCATATTCTTCAAAAAAGGGTTGGAAATTTGGCGGAACCTCTTTTTTTGCCGGCTGAATCGTGCAAGAAGCCATTCCGGCAAACACTGCCAGAACAATCCATATCGTCAGAAATTTTGTGTGCATAATTGTGAATTCTCAAATTGCAAAATGAAGGAGGGGAAAAAATCCGCTCGTTCAAAAGTATAATTTTTATCGCTTGACTGTTCTATCTCAATACAGTAATATAAAAATAAAGGAGCAGCTTTCGCCACTCCTTCAATGTATTTTTATTAGTAGTTTTTCCTGTATTTCAAATTCAGTTTCAGGAAAATGAATTGCTATTTTGTAGCTGATTCCAGCCTTTTCATTATTGAGAAAATGAAAGCTGCGGAAACCAAACAGCAAACGATGAAAATGAGCCATAATTGCCATAAATCCAGTCGTCCCCAGAAATAACTGCCCACAAACAAAAGTTTGTTTCCAACAGCAGTTGCGAGCAACCAACCTCCCTGCATTAATCCCTGAAAGCGCTGTGGCGCTACTTTCGAAACAAATGAAAGTCCCATCGGACTCAGGAACAATTCGGCAACAGTTAAAATCAAATAACTATTTACCAGCCAGTAAGGCGAAACCCTTGAAGTATCAGGAACTGCCTGTCCTGCCAATTCATGCGGAGATACCAAACCAATGGAAGCAATCAGTACGAGTAAAAATCCACCGGCAGCGATGATCATCCCGATTCCGATTTTCTTCGGGGTCGAAGGTTCTTTCCCGGCTTTGTTCAGCATTGCAAAAATACCCATTACCAAAGTGGTTAAAGCAACTATAAATAACGGATTAAACGATTGGAAAACTTCAGGAGCAATTGCATTGCTAACATCGTTGTTGCTGATAAAATAATAGGAAAAGCCTCCGCCAACAAGAATCATGGCAGCTCCGATCAAACGGGTCATCAACTCTTTGCCTTTGCCGAATATTACAAAAAGACCGCCAATGGTAGTAATTACTGCCAATATCGACCACATATCAAAGAACAGGTAAGTAAAGGCACTTACTTCTTTCACGATATAGTCGCGTGCAAAGAAAGTAAGCGTCAAACCGTTTTGGTGGAAAGACATCCAGAAAAAGATCACCACAAAGAAAACCAGGATCAGCGACGTGACTTTCGGTTTTTCTTCTTTGGTCGAAATCATTGTGATCCAGGTAACAAAAGCGGCAAACAAGCCAAAAGCCATACCGGTTTTATAATCGAGTACCAGTCCGGTAAGAACAGTAACCACAGTAGCTGCTGCGAGTGACGCAAAAATAGCCAGAGGATTTGTTTGTGAGTTTTTTCCTGATGCGGAAGTATCATCAGCCTTTGCGACTTGTTTTTCTTTGTTTGGAAGATATTTCTGAAAGAAAATATAAACCAGCATAGAAATAATCATTGCTCCGGCAGCAATTCCAAAAGCATAATTGTAGCCTCTGGAAAAAACTTCAATGTAGTTTTGGGCAAAAACACCGAGGTCGGCAACAGGTCCAGTCAAACTGGCCTTGTTGGCAAGTTCCGAAAATTGTGTGGTATCTGCCAGCCCACCTTTAAGGTATTGGTGACATAGCGAAGGAAGACTTCCGTCGTGCATCAAACCGTTCGATTTTAACCACCAGTTGCGGACTCCTGTAGCTGCAAAAGGGGCAAAGAAAGCACCAACGTTGATTCCCATGTAGAAAATCATAAATGCTGAATCCCTCATTTTTGAATACTTCGGATCGTCGTACAATTGGCCAACCACTGCCTGAAGGTTGCCTTTAAAAAGTCCGTTTCCAAAAGCAATCACAAACAAACTGACAACAGTAATGGTCAGCGTCATACCGGGAATTGCAAGACTCGCATACCCGATAAGCATAATTGCGATTCCGGCAAAAATTACCGCTTTGTACTTTTTTGTATAGTCGGCAAGAATACCGCCAATTAAGGCGAGGGCATAAATTCCAAAATAGAACCAGCTGTAAATGTCGCCGGCTGCTTCTTCTGTTAACCCAAACCTGGCCTGAAGAAACAGAACCAGGATAGCCATCATCGTGTAAAATCCAAAGCGTTCGCCCATGTTGGCAAAAAATGCTACCAATAGCCCTCTGGGATGTCCTTTCAACATATTAATCGATTTTTAGTTAGTGAATATTATTTGTGAAATTTTGCAATGCTGGCAAATATAAGCAACTTTTCAACTCGTACAATTGGATATAAATCATGTATTTACGTCAAAAAAAGGCATGCTTCAGGCGACAATAAAAGCAAAGAGGTTTCATTATCAGTGCATTTGCCTAAGTTCAGCAAAAGTGTAAAGTACAAATAGCGTTCTTCAATCTCATTCAGAAACGCAGAAATTTTTTGAATTATTTTTTAGTTTAAATCAACCGGAATAATTCCTTACTTTATCACTGTTGAGAAAAATTTTAATGATCAGGAAAAACGTGCGCATCGTTTTAAAAATTGTAAGCATCGTTTTAAATAGATCAAAATACATAATTTTACAGATGATCTTTACTTCGCAGCCAAACACCACTTGTAAAATCGGAATTCGTAACTTTAGGGAAAATTTAAATCATGAAACTATTCACTTGTTCGCAAATATCAGAAATTGACCGGTTGACCATGAATTTTGAACCTATTTCATCCATCGACCTGATGGAAAGGGCTTCGGATCAGGTTGCATGGTGGATTACTCAACACATTGATCATGATAGTCCACTCTGGTTTTTTACCGGACCCGGAAACAATGGCGGCGATGCTTTGGCTGTTGCCCGGATGCTGGCATTGGCAGGTTATAATTGTACGGTCTTTTTATCAACATTTGGTCGCGAACCAAAAGGCGATCCGGCCTTCAACTTAATACGCCTTCAAAAACAGAATAAAGTTCCCGTAAAAATAATTGATTCGGAAGAATCCATCCCTGAAATTCCTTCAGAAGTAGTTGTAGTTGATGGATTATTTGGTTCAGGATTAAATAAACAGTTGGATGGATTGGCTGAGAAAATTGTACGGAAAATAAACCTTTCGGGGGCAAAAGTCATTTCAATAGATATACCGAGCGGCCTATTTGGCGAGGACAATTCGAACAACAATTTATCCGCAGTTATAAAGGCGACCAATACGCTTACTTTTCAGTTCCCAAAAATCAGTTTCTTTTTTCCTGAAAATTATCAGTTTACCGGAGATTGGGAAGTGCTGCCCATCGGATTATCTCCTGAAGCCATTGGCCAAACAGAAAGCAATTATTTCTACCTGACCAAAGAATTCATTTCAGGAAAATTAAAGAAACGCGAAAAATTTTCGCACAAAGGAACATTCGGACATGCTTTGCTTATTGCCGGAAGTTATGGGAAAATGGGCGCTGCTGTGCTGTCGTCAAAAGCTTGCCTGCGTTCAGGAGTTGGTTTGTTAACCTGTCATGTTCCGCGACTGGGTTACGAAATTATCCAGAATTCAGTTCCCGAAGCAATGACTTCCATCGATCATTCCAAATTTATTTTCAGTGAATTTCCCGATCTCAAGACATTTTCAGCAGTTGGAATTGGCCCGGGACTCGATAGAAAAAAGGATTCGCAACTTGCATTGAAAAAACTACTTCAGGCGAAACAAAAGAAAATGGTCATTGATGCCGATGCCTTGAATATTTTAGCTGAAAATCAGGATTGGTATCATCTTCTTCCCAAAAACTCAATATTAACGCCACACCCCAAAGAATTTGAACGGTTGGCTGGTTCATCGGCCAATTCTTTTGACCGGTTGCAGCTTCAGCTTCAGTTTTCGGCCAGGCACAAAGTTATTGTAGTTGTCAAGGGGGCTAATACCTGCATCACTTTCCCAACTGGTGATGTTTCTTTCAACAGCACCGGAAATCCGGGAATGGCAACCGGTGGAAGTGGCGACGTACTCACAGGAATCATCCTTGGATTACTTGCTCAAAGTTATTCTTCTGAAGATGCCGCACTCATCGGAGTCTATCTGCATGGGCTGGCGGGAGATCTTGCGACTGCTAAATATAGCCAGCAGGCAATGATCGCCGGAGACATAATTGAACAGTTGGGTGCAGCTTTTATTCAGCTTG
>JAUYTA010000602.1 GCA_030695265.1 Bacteroidota bacterium | reverse complement strand
AAAGTAATGGATCCGAAGCAGGAATAGAAAAAACTGTTTGTTAATCCAAACGAGCAATTCAGACATTTTGATGCAAATTTTATTGAAAATTACAAACCGCGTATAAGAATCCTTAACATGAAATTGGTACTTTTCTTACTGGTTCTTACCATCTTTATCGGCTGCAAAAACAAAGATGTTGATGAGTTTTTGCCGATAACAATTTCAACAACCCTCGTTGCAAGTGATAACTTATACGGAAACGGTAAAGAAAATATTAAGCGACAAAACCTGATCATCTCAAGTAATAAAGAGTGGACTGAATTAATGAACAAAATGAATTCGGCAAATAATGTAACAGATAGTTTTACCGAGACTGAAATTGATTTTTCAAATTTTATAATTCTTGCTTTATTTGATGAAATAAAAATGAATGGCGGATACACAATAGAAATTGCAGGTGTTGTAGAAAACCGAAATGATTTAACAGTAAATGTTCGCCACTTGTCTCCAAACGGTGGTGTTTATGCTGTAATTACACAGCCATACTGTATCGTGAAAATTTCTAAAACAGAAAAGAAAATCATTCTAAGGTAATTTGTACCATTACTATTCAAAACAATGACAACATTAATTATTACATCCTTGACCCCAAAAAAATGGGAGACCTTGATTTTAATTATTTTACCGGAGGTTTAACATTACAAAATATGGATACAAAACTTACTCATCCGCTAAGGTGGTCTGTTCAATCCGGAACCTGGTCAATGGGAAATATGGATGACATGTCTTTACTGAAGAAGGGCACGAAAGTTACTTATACATTTCAATCTTCAGATTATTACAAAATGGAACCCGGAAAGTATTCAGCCAAATTCCGATTTTGTGGAACACAATATTGCACTCCAAATATTAATCTGAATCAAAAAAACGGACGGGTTTGGGTTGGACAAATACTTTCAAAAATTAATAACATCGTAATTGAAAATAAATAAAGAAAGCCCCACAAAAACAATAATCTCTAAGGATTCATAAATGAAACAATTTATAATTTCCATTTTCTCTTTTCTTATCTTCTGTGCCTGCACCAGCCAGGAAGAAATGCGCTTGACGGCAAACTCCGATTGCCAGCCATACATTGACCTGAATTTTTCGAATTACGACAGCCTTAAAACAGATCCAATCGCCCTCATCAATGCAAAAATTGAAGGCGACTGCCTGAAATTAACCCTTCAGTATGGCGGAGGCTGCAAAGAACATAAGGTCGATCTTGCTTTAATTCACCCATGGTGTGGCACTCCTCCACTTCCGCCGCCAACCTTCGAGATCCGGCATGATTCAAACGATGATCATTGCAAAGCTTTAATCACTGAAGATTACAGTTTCGATATTTCAGGGATTAAGGAACCAGGCAAAACAAAAGTAGATTTTATACTTTCCGTTAGAAATTCTTCAGGAACAATTGACAGCAAAACATACACATACAGTTATTAATGATAAGCTTTCCCAAAGTTTATTTTCAATTTAAATAAAATTTGGGAAAGTTCGGCGTAAATTTAGGAATGCCATTCCTGATTTTGGCGTAAATTTAGGAATTACATCGATTTGTTATTTATAAAAGTGATAACTTCGCAAAAAGTAAACAACAGGGCGAAGATGAAAAACAGAAAAATAGCTTACACTACCTTCAAAAAAAACACGTCCAAATTTGGACGGATAATAGTATTGACAGGTGCCAGACAAACAGGTAAAACAACAATGGCTTGTAAATTATTTCCTGACTATGAATACATCTCCATCGAAGACCCAATTATGCGCAGCCGGTATTTGGAACTTACCGCATCTCAATGGAAAACAATGTTCCCTTTCGCTATACTTGATGAAGTGCAAAAAGAGCCTTTAGTAATTGAAAGTATCAAGTCTGTTTACGACCAATGGCCTGATCCTAAATATATCCTACTGGGATCAAGCCAGTTACTTCTCCTTGAAAAAGTCAAAGAAAGTTTAGCAGGGCGATGTTCAATTATTGAAATGTTCCCATTGACTATACCTGAACTCTGTACAAATAATTGGGAGGACATTATTGAAGATTCTATCTTTCAGCAAATTATCTTAAGTGAAAATCCTATTGAGTTTTTGCCATCATTTTTATTCGATAAAAAAATGGCCGGGAAACAAATTGCATGGGAACATTACCTAAAATACGGTGGATATCCTGCGGTATCTGAACCTGACCTTTCAGAAGAAGAAAAGTATGATTGGTTAAGAAGCTATGTACAAACATATTTGGAACGCGACATCCGTGATTTGGCATCGTTTCGCGACCTCGAACCATTTGTTAAATTACAGAAGTACCTTGCAATAAATACAGGCAACCTTATCAATGCATCGGCCATCGCCACACAACTTGGCATGAGTGCAAAAACAGTACAGCGTTATATCAGGTATTTTGAATTAAGCTATCAGGCACTTTCGTTGCCTGCCTGGTCACGAAACGAAACAAAACGATTGGTAAAAACACCTAAAATACATTATCTCGACAATGGTATCATCCAAACCATCCTTCAAAAAAGAGGTGGTATTACCGGAAATGAATTTGAAAGTCTGGTTATTGCTGAAATCTACAAACAAACAAAAACCTTACAAAAAACGCTCGGTTTTTTTCATTTACGAACACAGGACGGGAAAGAAATAGATTTGTTGATTGAACTTCAGAACGGTTATATTGCTATTGAAATAAAGATGAAACAAATCGTTGACAAACAAGATATCAGACACTTGTCAAACCTTGAAGAAATACTTGACAAACCTCTGCTGTATGCTTTTGTAATTTCAAACGACCCTGACACAAAGTATTTTGGCGATCGTATAATAGCTTTAAGTGCAGCCTATTTTTTAGGTTAAATCGCAAATAACATCAAAACCAAAAATAATTCAGGGTTGTTGTAATTCTTTACATTTGTTTGTTACCTATTTGTTCATATTATGACAATCGAAAAGGATTCAATTGTCGGAAATAGTTTTTAACCCAAATTTCAACCAAATAACAAACGTATGATCAAATTCAGATTAATCCTGATTATTGCTCTGGTTCAGTTCTCAGGAATGGTTTTTAGTCAGGGCATTCTAAACCAACCTGTTCCGGTTGATCCGGCAGCCAGAATCGGTCGGCTCGAAAATGGCCTGACCTATTACATTCGCCACAACGAAGAGCCCAAAGAACGGGCAAGTTTTTACATCATTCAAAATGTAGGCGCTTTGCTCGAAAACGATGATCAGAATGGCCTTGCGCACTTTCTGGAACACATGGCTTTTAATGGCACCAAACATTTCCCCGGAAAAGGAATTATCAACACGCTCGAAAAACACGGAGTG
>JAUYTA010000599.1 GCA_030695265.1 Bacteroidota bacterium | reverse complement strand
TTTTGACCCGGAGATTTTATATCAAAAAAGCATAAAGATTGATTAAACCAATCTTTACGGTTGTTTATTTCCCGTCTCCCTATATCTTCAACTTCACATTCACTTTTCCCAACAGAGCGGTGATGCCGATAATAATCAATGCATAAACCATTGATTTACCGAGGCCGATGACACCGGTTTTCAGGAAGATGGGCAGCGTAAATGCATAAGTGGCCAGACTATAATAAACATACGGAATCAGGTAACAAGTGAGGGTGCTGGTTCCGGCAGGTTTTATCAGGTCGAACAAACTGGCTTTGCCTTTCAGGTCAACCACAAAATAAATCAGAGCAAAAAATCCGAAAGCAATGGCGTTGCACAAAAACACCCAGCTTGGTGTAGCCTGAATTTTCGAGATGATGAAAAAGTTGCGCAAAACAAGCCCGCCAATCAGTAACAGAATTCCGGTGCCAATATAAAATAAAGGTAGCTTTTTGCGTTTCTCCGGATCGGTAGCGCGGTCGAGCAGGAGACTGGCTGCAATTCCGGCAAAAGCAAATCCCTGGAAAGCGCCGCCCCCGGGAATGGGTGTTTTCAGCCAACCGGCATGTTCGGCAATGTTCAGCAAAGTAAAAAGTAACCACGCACCCAGTAAAAGTGCGGTCGATTTTCGGGCAAACAGGTAGATGGGCGCAGAGATCAGGTAAGTCCAACCAATGAGTCCCAGAATTCCCCACCACTGCGGTGTCATGTTTGCAGAACCATCGTCGCCACCTTTAAAAACAAAAAACAGCGCAATTAAAAGCGCGATCCCGGCGACTTGCATTCCGGCGAAAAGATATTTTTTCCAGTCGTCCGACTTCGGATACACATTCCAGATCAGGAAAAAGCCTGCTACCATCAGTATTTGAAACCATTGACGGCTCAGACCCGAAACCTCCACATTCAGATCGGTTATGTTGACGGTAAACAATCCCATCACCAGCAAAGCCAGCGACCGGATAAGGATATGTGTTAAAATCTTCAGATTCGTTTCGCCTTTTCCAACCCGGTTGCGGATTGCATACGGAATCGACATTCCGACAATAAAAAGAAAGCAAGGAAAAATGATGTCGGAAAAGCCCAGAAAATCCTGTTTCGCTTCTGCATGTTGGAGCCAATCGGGAATACCTGTTAACGAC
>JAUYTA010000597.1 GCA_030695265.1 Bacteroidota bacterium | reverse complement strand
TATTTTTCTGCAGTCAGCGGATATTCATTCCACCCTTGATTTGAAAAGCGGAAAGCCAGATCGTCGCTCAATTTAAAATTGCGCATCAGCACTTTCAATCTTGGATTTATCGCGTTGACATACAAGAAATTAGGTGATTTCCAGCCGAGAATGTGCCGTGCACCTTCAGTAATCATTGCTTTATAACCCATGTCGGCAATCAATTCACCAATTTCATCCGAATAAATCAATTCGGTATTTCTGAAAACGGTTGGTTTCTGCCCAAAATATTTTTCGATCAGCCGGTCATGTTCCAGTATCTGCTGCCTGAAAAGATCATTATTTTTCATCGAAACCAAAGAATGTGAATAGGTTTCCGACAAAAATTCAACATGGCCGGTATCTGCCAAAGCTTTGAACGAATCGAGCACTTCGGGTGCATACAATTCAAACTGTTCGAGTGCCAATCCTGAAATAGAATAGGCAACTTTGAATTTACCCTTGTGCTTATTAATCAGTTCAAGCATCATTTGGTTGGCCGGAAGATAACAGCGGTCGGCTACTTTACGAAGAATTGACTCATTGGCATAATCATCGTAATAGTAATGATCATTACCGATATCGAAGAAACGATAACGACGGTAACGAAATGGTTGGTGAACCTGAAAATAGAAACAGATGGACTTCATATCTATGGTTTTTTCTTGTTATTCATTTCCAATTGCTTTGAGATATACATCCCGTACATTTTTAGCTGAGTTTTTCCAAAGGAGGCTGTCAACTTCGGCTTTCCCATATTCTTTAAACATGTTGTGAAGCGCCGGATAATTAATCAAACCGTATATCGCATCGGCCATCGCGTAGGTATCCCAGTAGTCAATTTTAATGGCATATCTCAAAATTTCGGAAACGCCCGACTGATAAGAAATTATCACGGGAACGTTTGATTGCATGGCTTCAAGAGGTACGATTCCAAAAGGTTCTGAAACAGAGGGCATCACAAATACGTCGCTCATCCGGAACATATCAAAAACATCGTCGCCTTTCAAAAAGCCTGTAAAATGGAACCGATCGGCAATTTTTAATTCGGCAGCCCGCTTTACCATCGCATTCATCATGTCGCCGCTTCCGGCCATCACAAATCGAACGTTGTTCATTTTCTTCAGTACCATGTTTGCTGCCTCAACAAAATATTCAGGACCTTTTTGCATGGTGATCCGCCCCAGAAAAGTTACAATCTTTTCATCTACGCCTTTTTTGAGCTTTATTTTTTCTTCCTGTGAAAGTGGTTCAACTGCGTTGTAAACCGTTGTAACCTTATCAGGATTGATATTGTATTTTTCGATGACTATGTTTCGGGTCATGTTACTAACCGCAATAATTTGGTCGGCAGCATCCATTCCTTCCTTTTCCATTGCATAAACCGTTGGGTTTACACTTCCTCCGCTCCGGTCGAAATCGGTCGCATGAACATGTATCACCAATGGTTTCCCCGATGCACGTTTGGCTGCAATACCCGCAGGATAAGCCAGCCAGTCGTGGGCATGTATTACATCAAACTCGTTGTCGCGGGCAATTACCTCGGCAACAATCGAATAGTTGTAAATTTCCTGAAACAGATTTTGATCATACTTTCCGGAGAAATTGATTTTCCCCTCCGAATTGGTTTCTATGAATCTTGTTTTTTCTGAAACCACTTTGGTGGTCAATTTCCAGAACTCTTCGGGATCGACATAAGGTATCATTCCGGATTCAACTTCGTAATAATCAATTTTCGACTGAAGATTGCTGAATTGAATTTGCTTTCGGGTTACAGGTACCTCATTGGCGCCAACAAGTTTCATGCTCGACTGATCTTCGTCGCCATAAGCTTTTGGTACCACAAAAATTACACTCATATCTTTAAATTCTGCCAGGCCTTTTGTCAGACCATAACAGGCAGTACCCAGACCTCCCGAAATATGAGGCGGAAATTCCCAACCAAACATCAATACCTTCATAGATTCAAATTAAAAAAGTTGACTTTATTCTCCACAATTCTCGAGTAATTTATTTGCACGAATCAGCGCAGCAACACTCCATGCCTGAGATATTGCTCCTTTGCCTTTGTGAGGCGGATTCCCATTGTATATTTCAGATATTGTGCCGATACAGTGCTCAGTCATTTCTTCTTCAAATCCTTCAATTATTTTCTTCACAAATGGCACTCCACCACGCTTGTGTATTTTCAGGTATGTTTCAACAAAGAATGAAACAAACCATGGGAAAACAGTTCCCTGATGGATGGTTAATTCCCGTTCATAAATATTCCCCTGATAGCAACCCTGATAATTTGGATCTCTGGGGGACAATGTTCTTAAACCTCGCGGAGTAAGCAATTCACGCTTTACCGCACTTAATATCGCTTTTTGTTTTTCACGGTCGAGAGGCGAAAACTCAAGAGCTGCTGCAATCAGCATATTTGGTCTGATTGACCAATCCACTGAATCTCCATCGATGCAGTCGGCCAGGTATTGCCGCTTTTCACTCCAAAACAATTCAATAAATGATTTGGCAACTAAGGTTGGTAAATCTTTCCACTCATTGATGAATTCCGTATCGTCTTCGGCTTCTGCCAATTCAAGCGCCAAATTGATGGCATTGTACCAAAGTGCATTCACTTCAACAGGCATTCCTCCTCTTTGAACAACTGGCTTTCCATCCACATACGAATCCATCCAGGTCAATGCAACATTCTCCACTTTTCCGTATATCATTCCATTATCAAGCATACGGATATTGAAATCAGTTCCACGTTTATAAGCTGAAAGAATAGACTTCATGGCAGATCCGTATTTACTCCATATTTTTTTGGGATCTTTTACTGACCTGTAATATTGCTGAACTGACCAGAAAAACCATAGGGGAGCATCTATCGAATCACAGAAGGTTCCAGCCTTTCCCGGAAATTTAGGGAACAGACCATCTTTCAGGTATTCAAGCTGGGTATCCAAAATCTTCTCGCATGTTTCCCTGTCATTTAAATCAAGGGTCAGTCCGGGAGCAGAAATAAAGGTTTGCCTGGAAATTTGCCCATACCATGGAAATCCTGCAAGTATTTCAGTATGACTGTTTTTCTTAACAAAAAATTGTTGAGATGCATTGGTTAAATTTCCCAATAAAGTTACGCGGGGGATTCGCTTTTTTAGCTCGCGAGTATATTTTTGTTTGAGCGATCCGGTTTTAATCTCGATGGTTGAAGCAGAAAAAATGATCGTTTCACCTTTTTCGATGGGTAATTCAAAATACCCCGGCACAAAAAGATCTTCTTTGAATTCGTATCCCCGGTTTTGTTCT
>JAUYTA010000596.1 GCA_030695265.1 Bacteroidota bacterium | reverse complement strand
TATTTTTCTGGCAGTATCGAGCGGAGTTTGCCAGTCGATGCTTAGAAAGTCGCAGTCATCGGGCGAAATGTCGGCAATTCCTGTTCCCAGCCCTTTGGGAAAGAAAATAAACGGAATTCCTTTTTCACGCACAGCATCGCCAATTCTCCGGATCGAAGGCATAAAAAGTTCTTTGTACAAGTCAGCTGGAATCAATCCGGCATGGGTGTCGAACAACTGGAAAACATCTACTCCGTGTTCTATCTGACCTTCTGCATAAACAATTGAAAGTTCGGTCACCACATCAATCAGTTGACGGGTAGTTTTTTTATTTTGATAGATGAATTTAATGGCATCAGGAAAATCTCCTTTGCGACCCAGACCTTGAAGCATAAATAGCAATACAGTGAGTGGTGCTCCACAAAAGCCAATCAGTGGAGTTTCTTCTTTTTTTGTGCGGACGATTTGGTCGATTACCGAATAAATGTAATTCAGTTTTGATGGATCAGCATTAAGACCAAGCAGCGGATTTTCACGAAATGCCAGTGGCTGATCGAAAACCGGACCACTGTCATTGAACTCCAGTCCCATGCCCAGCGCATGTGGGATAACCAAAATATCGGAGAATAAAATTCCGGCATCAACCCCCAATTCATCAATAGGAAGTAGCGTCACTTTGGCCGCTACTTCCGGATTCTGCATCATTTGCCAGAATGTTAAATTTTCTTTGATCTTCATATATGAAGGCAACACTCTGCCCGCCTGTCGCATAAACCAAACAGGAGGTCGTTCGGTTAGCTCTCCCTGGAGTGTTTTTAGTAAAATAGAATTTGTAGTCAAGTTATATTAGTTTAAAATTTTAGAAATATTATCTTCTTCTGTTATTCCCGCTTTCTTTTTTGTTCTCATTTTTTGGTGATTCAGATTTTCTTTGACTTGGCTGAGCTTGTTTTACCTGTGTGTTTGACCTGCTCTGACCTGAAACAGAACCTGATTTTTCTCTGGGTGCAGAACTCCTTTGAGGCGATTCAACCCGATTCTGAGACCTGTTTGGTGTTGGTTTTGAAATAGATTGGCTTCGTGAATCAGTTTTCTGTTTGTTTGATTTAACCTGATTTGCAGATCTGTTCTGTGTTGGTGCAGATTGACTCCGCGAAACAGAACTACCATCATTTTTATTGGCTGACTTAATCTGCACCGGATCACCGGAAGAACCTGATCTTTGCTGGGTCGATTTAACATTGCTGTTATCTCTTGTGCGTGTTTGATTAGATCCCGGCTGTACATTCGAATCCGGGCGTCTGTTCTCGTTTACATTCCTTTGTCTTTCATTGCTTCCGGAACTGACTCTGCTGTTGTTCTGATACTGACGGTTAGTTGACCGCTCAACATCATTGCTTCGCTGACGGTTCGCCTGATTGTTCGGCCTTCTCTGATCCAGTTCATATCGATTTTTTACACCTGCATTCCTGCTCTCAAAATTACGGTTAGGATTTCTTGATGCATAATCACTTCTGCGGATGCGGTTGTAGTTATCTCCTGAAAAATAGATATTACGGGTAGATGAACGATGATAGG
This sequence comes from Bacteroidota bacterium, assembly GCA_030695265.1. Taxonomy (GTDB): domain Bacteria; phylum Bacteroidota; class Bacteroidia; order Bacteroidales; family Prolixibacteraceae; genus Aquipluma. The sequence goes on along the minus strand of JAUYTA010000596.1, from coordinate 1,113 downwards.
TATTGTACCTGTTAATATGAACATATACATTCCTTTGATATCTGAATGGAGAATAAGGTCTGTAATAACTGTACCAACTTGGATAATAGTCCCAATAGTAGGGAGAATGGTAAGTAATATATCGAGGACTCCAGAAAAAGGAGAAAATCAACGGTGTGCGAACATATACAGGTTCAATAATATAGTTTGAACCATAAATGTATGAATCACCAACAATTTGTACGCGCGGATTTCCGTTTTGCACCCTTTCAATTTCAATGGTTGCAACATCCTGATAAACATCTTTATCCAGAACTGCCTGTACAACTACCAGTGAATTACGGTCAGAAGAATTTTCGAGTACCCTCAGGTAGTCGATGTAGCCATCTTCATTCAGGTCGAGGTTCGAAATCCGGTTATCCGGATCGTTCAGTCTGCGTTCAAAGTCTTCCAGATTTTCTGAATCACCAAAAATAGAAGCTACTGCATCCAAATCGAGGTTGTCGCTTATATCGTAACTGGCTGCACGGGTTGTAGTAACTGTGCGTTGTGCCTGCAAACTGAAGAAGCTTGTGCTTAAAGCTAAAACTAAGATTCCAATTTTTGTTTTCATGATCGTAAAATTTAATTGTTTCCTGTTTTCGCTGAAAAGTGTTTTCAATTCTTTCAGCACAAGCTCTACTTCAAAAATGCTGCCAGAGTTATTTTGTTTTAAATTGTTATTGAATATCAATTAGATAACTTCAGCGCCTTCAATGCCTCGTAGGTCGCTTCAATGGTTTTGTCAATCTTTTTGGAAGTGTGTGCAGCCGACATAAATCCCGCTTCGAATTGAGATGGCGCAAGATAAATACCACTTTCCAAAGACATTTTGAAAAATCCGGCATAAGTTTCAGTGTTGCATCTGCAGGCATCAGCATAGGAATTCACTTTTGCTTCTTCAGTAAAGAACAGGGTAAACATAGAACCCACGCGGTTTAGAACTCCCGGGAAGTTCAGGTCTTCCAGACATTTTTTAATTCCGTCGCCCAAACGTGCCGATTTTTCTTCGAGCATTTCGTAAAAACCATCGGTTTCGTCCAGAATTTTCAGTGTAGTGAGTCCGGCAGACATGGCAAGTGGATTTCCGGAGAG
>JAUYTA010000584.1 GCA_030695265.1 Bacteroidota bacterium | reverse complement strand
TCCTGCAAAGTTTGAAGCAATTTCAACTTCGCCACCAGCAGCAAAATTTTTGTTGAAGTTATACCACAATTGTGGCTCCGCAAGAAATACAAATTTAGTGGTCTCAATTATGGGGTCTCCTGATGTAGTTGTCCCAGTAATGAATGCGTTATCTTCTTTCCAGAAGTCAGCAAAACCTGTGAAGGACATTTTACCATTTGCAAAATTCAGGTACCACACGCCCGTCAACTGTAATGAAGCATCATTTTTACCTCGTATAGTTTTAAATAAAGTTTTAACTGAGAATCCTCTTGAAAAGTCAGCGGCATTCCACGAATAATCGACACCAGTTAGCCATGCATCATTGATTTGATATGCACCATTAAAAGGGGTTGCTTTAAATTGTCCAAATCCGCCATTGTATTCGCCATGCCAGCTAAAAGGCGATTTTCCCAATTTGAAACAGCGGGCTATCTCGAAATAAGTCAGTGAAACGCCTTCAACATCGCCAACACCATAATCGAAGTCGATAAAAAAGAAAGTGTTGCCGGTTTTGTCGGGTCTGAACATTTCAACAGTTGTGGTCAGGTATCCGCGATCTTTTCCCATGTCGTAATGGGTTTGGATATTCTGGGCATAAGTGCCAAAAGCAAGTAAGGTAACGAACAGAATAAGAACTAATTTCTTCATAATGCAATCTTTAAGTTGATTAAAAGTTAATGATCGCCAAAAATAGTTAAAAAAGCCATTCTGGTTCGTTATTGTATATTTTACAAGCTAATTTCTTACCAACACTTTTCTAACATTCTTTTCGCCTGAAATTCAGTTTACTCAGTCATCCGATGAATTTGCAAGATGATTACCGTATTATACGGTATTTAAGCACTTTGCAAAATATTCATCGGATGACTTTTCGGAATAGACTCAACGGATAAATTATTTTCATATCTTCAACCGCCCATTAAGCTATGCAGATTGTTATATGTCTGAATAAAACCATACGGAATTATCAATCATTGCAAATCACTAAAACTAATAGATATGAAACCAATTTCAAGAAGACATTTTATACAGGCCGGACTGATTGGCGCAGCTGCCATCTCCACAGGCCTTGGCAATACAGTTTATGCCAACTCGAAGATTGCCCAAATTGACAAGGTGAAACTGGGCAAAACCGGATTGATTGTTCCCCGTTTGGCCATGGGAACCGGAACACATGGCGGAAATCAGTCATCAGACATGACACGAATGGGACTCGAAAATTGGGTTAAATTAGCCCGTTATGCCCACGAAAGAGGAGTCTCTTTTTATGATGCTGCCGATTTGTACGGTTCGCACCACAACGTAAAAGCTATTCTGAAAGAAGTTCCGCGCGAAAAAGCCACACTGCTCTCGAAAATATGGACACGCGCCGAAAAATGGAATCCGGATGCACCAATGAAAACACTGGATCGGTTCAGGATGGAAACCGGATCTGACTATTTCGACATTATGCTGCTGCATTGCATGACCAATGCAAAATGGCAGGAAGAGAAAAAACCATACATCGAAGCGCTTTCAGAAGCAAAACAAAAAGGGGTCATAAAAACTTTGGGCGTTTCGTGCCACAATTTCGAAGCGCTTAAACTGGCTGTTGACGATCCCTGGGTGGAGGTAATTCTGGCACGGATAAATCCTGAAGGGCTGGTTATGGATGCTACTTCAGAAGAAGTGATGGCAGTTCTGAAAAAAGCGCACGACAGCGGAAAAGGAATCATCGGAATGAAAATATTTGGTGAAGGAAAGATGACCGAAGAAAGCAGGCGCGAAAAATCGCTTCAATGGGTCATCGGCAGCAAAAATGTTGACTGTATGACCATCGGCATGACTACCACCGAACAGATAGACGAAGCGGTAAGCCGCATCATGCGAATTGCAAAAGCAGTTTGAAACGAGACAAATTAAAAACACTGAAAAGGATTATCAAACGGTATTTGTACACCTGACGACGAATAATTACAGAAAAAAGCCTGATGAAATTCGTCAGGCTTTTTTGATTGATATGTTATAGAAATGGTGGATGTGCAAAATATGATTCAGCTACATACCTTAATTCCATTTTCGACCAATTGGTAACCCTTATTTTTGAACTAATTCACGAACAGTTCGAATATCGTGACGAAACCCTCATTTTGAGAGTCGAATGGCAATATTAACAGTAGTCATAATTACAACCATTTGTCAATAGCAGTGTTCAAAAACCTGTTTACAGGGTATAATTCCTTCATTGTGCTCAGTACTTTTTCGATAAAAGCGTCACTTTTCACCACCGAATCGTCAATTGTTGATCCAAATGCGAACGATTTGTATTTCAGCAAATCGATGTCCGGGAAATCCTTCGGAAACCCTTTGGGGGCAGTTTTAAGCTTATCGTCATACAATTCGGGATAAACTTTGCGGAAAGATTCGTTGTAAACGAGCTGTTTAAAGTCTTCCGGGTGATCAAAAATTTCTGTCCGGATGGCTTTTAAAGCATCAGGCGGCGGGCAATATGAACCACCTCCAACAAACGAAGCGCCCGGCTCGATGTGCAGATAATAACCGGCACTTATACTTTTGCGTCCACCTTTGGCAATAAAACTGCCCATGTTGGTTTTGTACGGAGTTTTATCGTTCGAAAACCGCACGTCCCTGAAAATCCTGAAAACGCAGTTTTTCGGATCCTGAACGCCAATTTCGGGATCGAATTTGCCGACTTCGTGAATGATCAGCTCAGTAAGAAATAAAACCTTTTTGCGACATTCCTGGTAACGGTCGCGATTTTGGTCAAACCATTCCTTGTTGTTGTTTTCCTTTAGTTCTGAAAGGAAGTTGAGAATTTGTTGCATAATATCTACGGATGAAATTGTACTTTTGCTTTCAACGCTGAAAGTATGAAAAAGTTTGTAATTATTGTTGCCGGAGGTTCTGGAAGCCGGATGGGATCTGAAATTCCTAAGCAGTTTTTGGAATTGTGCGGAAAGCCGGTTTTAATGCACACGATCCAGGTCTTTTTTGATTTTGATCCGGAAAGTGAATTGATACTGGTTCTTCCGGATGCCCAAAAGAACTTGTGGACTGAGTTATGTCTGAAACATTCATTTTCGTTGCCTCATCAAATTGTATCAGGTGGCGAAACCCGTTTTTATTCAGTACTGAACGGTTTGAAACTGGTCCGGGAAGAAGGAATTGTTTTTATCCACGACGGGGTAAGGCCACTGGTAAGCCGGGAAACATTGGAAAGATG
>JAUYTA010000583.1 GCA_030695265.1 Bacteroidota bacterium | reverse complement strand
CCTTCCAGAATTTCGTCCCAGCCAAGCAGCACTTTTCCTTTCGAATGGAGGAATTTTTCCATCCGTTTGATGAAATAACTTTGCAGTTCGTGCATGTCTTTCAGTCCTTCGATTTTGACCCGTTTTCTACAATCCGGACATTTTTCCCATTCGGTTTTCGTTGCTTCATCGCCTCCGATGTGAATGTATTTTGAAGGAAAGAGATCGATCACTTCGGTTAAAACATCTTCAAGAAACATGAAAGTCGTATCTTTTCCGGCGCAATAAATATCGGTGATTGGCCAAACGCCGCCCGGAAGCACGGTAAACGGCCCTCCTGTACAGGAATATTGAGGGTAGGCTGCCAGTGCGGAGGTAACATGTGCAGGCAGTTCAATTTCGGGCACAATGGTTATAAAACGACTTTGTGCATAGGCCACCATTTCTTTGATATCTTCTTGGTTATAAAAACCTCCGTAAGTTGCTGTTTCTCCGGGTTCCTGCTTCGGGCGCGAGTTCCAGTGCTTGTCTTCGCGGTCAACCCGCCAAGCGCCAATCTCTGTAAGTTTGGGATATTTTTTGATTTCAATCCGCCATCCCTGATCATCGACCAAATGCAGGTGCAACGTGTTGATTTTGTGAATTGCAAGATGGTCGATCATGCGCAGAACGTCTTCTTTGGGGAAAAAATGGCGCGAAACATCGAGCATATAACCGCGCCATTCGAATGACGGACCATCCGAAATGCTGACAACCGGAACCAGCCATTCAATTTCTTGCTGGTTCAAAGTACCTTCAATTTCTATCGGGAGCAATTGACACAAAGTTTGCACGGCATAATAGAAACCGGCAGGTTTCGCCGCTTTGATTTCGATGCGGTTTTCCGATACTTCCAGCGAATAGGCTTCAGGTGCCATCACAGGTTCTGTCCTGAAATAAACCTGATTGGAACCCTCGTCGCCACCCACAATAATATCCAGTTTGTATCCTGAAGCTTTTTCGAACAGATCGGAGAATCCATCAGCAATAACCTTTTGGTCAACACTTTCGACTATCAGCCGGGTGTTTTTTTTGAATTTAAAAGACGATTCGCCCAAAATCATTTTTTGAGGTTGGGGAATGAGCGCGAGTTCGCTTTCAGTGAAAGTTTTATTGGGTTCGCAACTTGAAAATACGAATGTGCAAACCAAAATAAATAGTCCGGGTAATACATTTCTACGATTCATTTTTCAAACTTAATGCGTGATTGATCCTGAAGCAGTTTCAAATGGCAAGATAGCACAATATGTGCAATTGTAAAAGAATAGATTTGAGAGTTTGCAGCGTATCAGCAAAATCAGTTGGAAACCTGCAATTTTTTAATGCCTGCCACCAAATGAAACCATTTTTTGGATTTGTTCATCCCACAGCCGAAGCTTTAGCGACTTCATGCTCATCAAAAAAGTAACTGGTTTTACTTCTTTGAAGATCGTGTTTTCGCGGTAGCATTTCGACAAATAATAGTTCGGAATCCGGGCATTCAGGTGGTGAATATGGTGAAACCCGATATTTCCGGAGAACCATTGCAACAATTTCGGAAACTTGACAAATGAACTGCCTTCCAGCGCAACTGTCCGGTAATTCCATTCTTTATTTCTGAACCAGGTTACATTTTCGTATTGGTGTTGCAGATAGAACAGCCATAGTCCGGAAATGGCTGCAATATATAGGATCGAAAGCTGGATGATCACGAACGCACCAACCCCGATCGCCAGACTCATGCCTGTAAATATGAGCAGAAGTGCCGCATTGGTGAAATACACATTCATTTTTTCCTTTTTGGTCATTCCTTTGTTCGTCAGCCGGTTTTGAATCAGAAACACATACAAAGAACCCAACCCGAACATCACAAAAGGGTTGCGGTAAATCCGGTATTTGATCCGGTCCAATTTGCTGGCTGCCAGATATTCTTCTTTGGTCATGGTCCAAACATCGCCAACACCACGTTTGTCAAGATTACCAACAGTGCCGTGGTG
>JAUYTA010000574.1 GCA_030695265.1 Bacteroidota bacterium | reverse complement strand
GTTTGAGCTCAATTATGACTGTAAAGTTCAAATTTTAAACTTCGATATTCGAAAAAGAAAGGATGTTGAGAAAGCGCTCTCATCACTTCCGGAGGAATGGAAAGCAATAGATGTTTTAATCAACAATGCCGGTTTAGCGGCAGGATTGGGTCCTGTAAATTCAGCAGATGTCGATGATTGGGAAAATATGATCGACACAAACGTAAAGGGTTTACTTTATATGACCAGAATCGTTTCACCCTGGATGGTTGAAAGACAAAGCGGACACATTGTCAACATTTCATCCATCGCCGGAAAAGAAGTCTATCCGAACGGATCGGTTTATTGCGGATCAAAACATGCAGTAGCGGCCATCACCAAAGCAATGCGGATTGAACTCATGCCTTCAGGAATAAAAGTTTCTTCGATTGCCCCCGGCGCTGTTGAAACAGAATTTTCGCTGGTCAGGTTTCGCGGAGATGAAGAAAAGGCAGCGCAGGTTTACAAAGGATTTACCCCTCTGAATGCAAAAGACATCGCTGAAACGATTTTGTTTGTCATTACCCGACCAGCACATGTAAACATCGACGATTTACTGATTATGCCCACCAATCAGGCTTCAGCAAGAGATTTTAATAAAAAATTATAGGCTATTCATGATAAACTTCGATTCAGATTATTTAAAAGAATTTACCTTCCAGATATTTAAAAGCATGGGTTGCCCCGACAATCATGCCATGGTAGCTGCCGATTGTTTAAATCAGGCTGATTTGCGGGGAGTAGATTCGCATGGAGTAGCAAGGTTAAGCGGATATGTCAGGTTATGGGAACTGAAAAGACTGAATGCAACTCCTGACATGAAAATCATACACGAAACGCCCAGCACAGCGGTTCTTGACGGTGATCTGGGACTTGGACTGGTTACTGCCCCACATGCAATGCAAATAGCAATTGATAAAGCTAAAATTGCAGGTACGGGTTGGGTGGCCGTGCAAAATTCCAATCACTACGGAATTGCAGGTTATCATTCGATGCTGGCGCTTGAACATGATATGATCGGGATTTCGATGACGAATGCAAGCCCGCTGGTGGCTCCAACTTTCTCGAAAAGCAGGTTTCTGGGCACCAACCCAATAGCCGTGGCTATT
>JAUYTA010000569.1 GCA_030695265.1 Bacteroidota bacterium | reverse complement strand
GATTTTTGCCATATACCACAACACGAAACCAATTCCGGCAAAGTTAATTGCCACCCAGCAAAACAGGCGGTATTCGATGCCCGAGAACAGTGGGATGCCTGCCAGTCCCTGTGCAATTCCAATGGTAAACGGGTTGAGAATGGCGCCTGCGAAACCAATGTGTGCGGCAATATAAACCATGCAAACGCCTGTTATTGAATCGTAGCCCATCGAAACTGCCAGCGGAACAAATATGATCGCAAAAGCGATGGTTTCTTCACTCATTCCGAAAATAGCCCCGAATGCGCTGAACAGCAACATGATAAAAACCACGACCACATTGTCGATCCCAACGTAGCGCAAAAAACGCGTTTTATCGAGTTTGCGAATTCTTTTCAGGAATGAAAAGATGGCTACATCAATGGCTTTGGTTTGATTCATTATCCAGAAAGCCCCGCCAATAACCAAAATGAAAACGATGATTCCGGCTTGTTTTACGAATCCGCTGAAAAGTGCCGAAAATACCTGCCATGTTTGAGGTTCGGCAACAGTTTTTGAAGGATGTTCATCTGGCAAATCGCTCATTTTGTGATAAACCATCAGCGTTTGTTCCTTACCGTCAATAATTTGCGCCTCTTTTACGAATTTACCCGGAGGAATTACCCAGGTTAAAATGGCAGCAAAAACTATGATACTAAAAACAATTACGAAGGTATGCGGAACTTTTTTTGTCATCTGCAATTATTTTGCTTGGAAAACATGTACATCGCGCTGTGAAAATGGGATGCTGATACCTGATATATCAAACTCTTTTTTCACATTTTCATTGATGCTAAAAAATACATTCCAATAATTCGGGGTGTTCACCCAAGCGCGTGTTACAAGGTTTACCGAACTATCGCCCAACGAAATAACTCCGACAAATGGCGCAGGATCTTTGTGAATCCGTTCTTCAGTATTGATAACACTGAGTATTATTTCCCTGGCTTTGTCAATATTGTCAGAATAACTTATACCAAAAGTTAGGTCAACACGTCTGAGGGGTTCAGCAGAAAAATTGGTCAGGGTACTGTTGCTCAGGCCTCCGTTCGGAATAATAATTGTCTTGTTGTCAATAGTTTTTAATATGGTATGAAAGATCTGAATTTCAGCCACTGTTCCGGCAGATCCTTGCGCATCAATGTAATCGCCAACCTTAAATGGTTTGTAAATAAGCAACATAACCCCGCCTGCAAAGTTTTGCAAAGTACCTGAAAGAGCCATCCCAAAAGCCAAACCCGCGGCGCCAAGCAAGGCGATAAAAGAAGTCATTTGAACGCCAACCATCGTCACAACGCTGATTAAAAGCAGCACTTTTAGCACGATAGAAATCAGATGAATTAAGAATGACTGGAGCGTTTGTTCAAATGATCGCAGTTCGAATATGCGTTTCAGAACTTTAACAAGTTTTCCAATAAGCCATAATCCAATGACCAAAGTAATAATTGCCAATAAAAGCTGTCCGCCATAGGTAACCACTATTTCGACCAACCGTTCGGAATTCGGTAATAAGGCTGTTAAATCTTTCATGGTATGATTTTTTTAGTGATAAGGCAGTACAATATACTACTTTTCAATTAAGTAATAATCGTCGACATCGTTCAGTACCGGAAATTTACTGCGGAAATCTGATAGTTCCAGAAATGAAAGTGATGCAGGCAATAATTCATTTTGAACAGATAACATTTGTATAATTTGTTTCCCTTTTGGGTTAAAAACCTGCGAGTCACCTGAATAGTCAATTCCATTTCCATCAGTGCCAATACGATTTACACCAACTACATAGCATTGGTTTTCGATGGCCCGGGCTTTCAGTAAAGTATTCCAGACATCATTCCTTGCATTTGGCCAATTGGCTGAATAAACCAGCAAATCGTATTCGTTGCGGTTGCGGCTCCACACCGGGAAACGTAGATCGTAACATATCAGCGGACAAATCCTCCAGCCTTTGTACTGAACAATCAGTCGCTCGGTGCCTTTCTGAAAATGGGACTCCTCGTTACCCATGGTAAAAAGATGGCGTTTATTGTAAAAATGTATTTCTCCTGAAGGTTCGACAAACAACAGCCGGTTATAAAATTTACCATTTTCCTGAATAATCAAACTTCCGCAAAGGGCTTGCTGATGTTCAGCACTACGTTTTTTCATCCATTGCACCGTTTCGCCTTCCATCGTTTCTGCCAGTTCCGAAACATTCATCGAAAATCCGGTTGTAAACATTTCAGGCAAAAAAACGACATCGGTATTGGTGTTGATTTTCTGAAGCAATTCATCAATTTTTGCAAGGTTTGCAGAAGGGTTTTCCCAAACCAAATCGAGTTGAAGAACGGCGATGTTTAAAAGTTCCTGTTGCATAAAAAGTCTAAGGTTTGTAGTTTAAAGTCTAAAGTTAAAGCGCTGGTCGCTGATCACCGACCACTGATCACTTTCCCACTAATCTTCCGCAGTGAATTTCTCCGGATGTTGGCCAATCGCGCCATATTCGCGGTAAAAAGCTTTCATTCTCCGGATGTCTGCCTCAGCATCGTCGGTCAGTTCAAAAGGTTTTACCCAACCGATTTCTTTGCGTCCGAAATCGAAAACTCCCAGGCAAATTGTTGCCCCGGTAGCTTTTGCGATGGTATGAAAACCTGCTTTCCACTTTTTGGTTAAGTTTCGCGTGCCTTCCGGTGTAATGGCCAGGTGCATCGTTTCGCGGCTGTTCATTTAAAATCAGTTTACAGATTGATCTCGACATAATTACCTGATATTAATTTCAATGATATTCGTTGCCCCGCAATATTTCTTCAATAAACCAATTGCCATTTGTTTGGCAGATTCCAGTTGATCGTCGCCTCCAAAATCAATAATGATCATCAGAAACCGACTGGTTTGCCCGGTAACTTCGGTTCGCTGCGAATCGCTGGTTGGTGTGCCGAAAGCGCCCAGGCCGTCCCGAAATACAGGTAATCCCTCAATGTTCAGTTCTCCACGGCCAATGCCCTGATAGGGTTCATCGGCAAGACCAATCCCAAAACTGATATCACCCTGAATTTTGGCAGCATCGTAACCACCAATTGAAAATCCTGAAGTAATCGAAACCAGATTAAGCTGATCGACCACATTGTTGATTTGATAAAGGTCTTTTCCTGATACTGCCCGGCGCAGCAGGGCTTCAGCAGACAAGCGGTAGCGGGCCGGATCTTTTCCGCAGGCTTTGTAAGCTTTGCGGGAGGCTGCAATGACCGGAATTTTTGAGATGTCTTCAATAACCAGCGTTTGCTTGATTTGTGTGATTCGGAAATTAATTTCAGAAGTAAGTTCAATAAATGATTCTGCTACAATTACATCAGCTTCAATGCAGCCCAGCCGAAGTTTTGGACAAAGGGATTTTAGTTTTTCACTGATATAAATATTGACCATATATAGAAAGTGATTGACTCTTTTTTATTATAAACTTAGCCCGCAAATGTAGAAATTTAGTCAGCAAAACTATTTTTAAAAATGGATTAACTTTTTGCTTACACTTAATCCGTTCAAATTAACCTTCAGAATATATATTCCTTTTGGATATCCGGCCAAATTGAAGTTAAATTGGGTGGAATACATATTGACCTCGTATTTTTTTGAAAACAATATCCTGCCATTTAAGTCGGTAACGAATGCTTCAGCAGTTCCATGGTCAGGATGAAAAATATTTATATTGAAGATGCCATTTGACGGATTCGGAAATACAAGCGCTTCCAGCGAATTGCCCACAAGATCTATTGTAACATTGCCGAAAGCGCCATTGTGCCCGTCAACCTGAAGCCAATATTGTTTTCCGGGCTCGAGAGCCAGATTTTCGATGAGTGCAGTTTTGTCGCTGTTCGACCGGTTGTCGTTGGCTGCAACCATGGAATATTGCTTTTTGTCGTTTGATAAAATTCCCCGGTAATCCGATGCTTTATAAACCGCAATCTGGTTGTCAAATCCGTAGGTATTGATTGTAATTATGCCATTTTCCGGAGCAACGAACGTAAACCAAATGGAATTATCCAGTAAACTTTTGGTAGGCTTGAAGTCGGGACACCAGCCATTTTTCACCAAACATCCCAATGATGGTGGATTCGGTTCGTTTATTTCAACTGTTGCACATTTGTTTGAATATCCGGCATTTCGTCCCAGAAACAATTTTGTTGCATTGGCTATTTGATCGTTTTCCTGAATTACTACATGAAGCAAAATACTGTCGGAAGCAATACAGTGCCCGTTTGTTCCGGTAACCTTTAGCCAGGTATCAAACGATTTTGTGTAATTGGCTGATGATTTTAATGTCAGAAATACGCTGTTCGAACTATTTTCTGCATCAATTAATTCAGGTCGGTCAATTTTGAAACTATAGGCCACAGCACCACCCGCGATCAGCGGAAATCCTTTCAGGTCGCCTCCGCAAATTACACTGTCCCTTCGGGCTTTCAGGAACCTGATATCCAGCTTACTTCGGGCAATAATATATTTATTCTGAAGAAGTTCATGGGCTCCATATTTGTTTGATGTTTTTAGTTTTACAGAATAAGTTCCATCTTTCAGAAACAGTATTTGCGGATTCTGTGAAGCACTGTCGGTACCATTTGCAAAGCTGTACGTTGGTGGATCAACCTGCCAATGCCATTCGGTTGGCCTGTGCGTAGTTCTGTCGGTAAACAAAACCGGAGAATTCACACATACTTCCTGCAATTCGGCGCGAAAATTAGTTCTCGGTGGCATTTTCCATATTCCGTCAAGTGTTTTTCTCGTTTTAAAAGGGTCGAGCCAATAAGCCAATTGTTTGTTGTTGGCCGAATTAAAGTCCCACGAAACCGACAATTTTCCATAAAGCAAAACCGAGCCAACCCCTCCGTGAAGTTGCCCGACAATACGTTGATTCTGGTCGAAAAGCGGAGCTCCCGATGATCCGGTTTCAGGCAAACCAACATTAAATTGTGAATACCAATGTGTACCGGGCAATGTTGTTGAAACCAATATTAATTCCTCCGAAAACCATTGAATTTTTTCAGGATAACTGAAAGAAGTGTTGTGAGCCGTAGCAATGCTTTTTGGCGCTCCGTCGGGATGATGGATGCTGGCACTGGTTTTGGGATTTTCGCCGCTTACATCCCATCCGGCATAAAACGGATTGTATTCGTCGGGCGGATATTCATTTAACAACAATAAGGAAAAATCTGAATCCTGACTTCCTGCTTTAAATGTTGCACCTGACAGAGTCTGTGAAAACGCCGCATCTTCAGCTTCACAAGTTGAGTTTTCGAAGTTGAAATAAGTAACAAGTGTATTTGCAACCAACTCTGTATTAATGCAATGGTTGGCAGTCAGGAAATAGGGCGTCTCATCATCTTTTACATTGTTTATCAGAGACCCGGTACAGAAATAGGAATTTTGAAAATTATGAAACGTCATCATGCAGACCGCGTGTTTTACAATTTGCCAATCGGCACCTGCCTGGCAATTGATACCAATACGGTTTTCCGCTTTTTGCTGAATATTGACATAAGCCTGCGATACTGAACCTAAAATCAGTTCTCCTGAAAATTCAGCCGACATTGGCTCAAAATATTCTATAATCAGGTTCTTCCCCGGAAATTCGGCAACGGGTAAAATTTTATCCGGGTTGTTATTTTTGTGTGTAAATGCCCCCCGAAGCTGGGTTTTGGAGGAATTGTAAATAAACACTTTGGCATTTGGAGGAAGGTGGTATTTTCTGAAAAATATTCCAAGTGACAAGGCATTTTCAGACTCTATTTTATATTGCCAGATGGTACCTTTGCCCCGAATTTCAGTACTAATTCCTGATTCTTTTATATTGATCTCACATGTTTTAACAACTCCATACCGGTTGTCAATCCTGAATTTTTTGTCCTCCTCCTGCATTTTCCCGAAACGAACCGAATCAAGTTTCAAAACGGGAATAATTACTGCTTGTTTTTGCTCAATGAGAAAGCTTTCAGGCAAACCTTTTTCACTTACCTGGGCTTT
>JAUYTA010000567.1 GCA_030695265.1 Bacteroidota bacterium | reverse complement strand
CAGTTTGCTATTTCGTTCGGCCAATGCGGAAATTGTAAGTAGCGGATTGGTGCCCAGCGGACGCGGAATGATGGCGCCATCCATTACAAATAAACCTTCATGAAGATCGTTTCCGGAGGAATTGCTGTAAACCTGACCAACATGATTGGTTACACCGGTAGCAGCATCGTCGCCCATTACGCAGCCGCCAAGTGGATGAACAGTTACCATGTCGTAATTCAACTGCTTGTTCCATTGCGGATTGGGCATGTATGTTCCGCCCAGGGCTTTGGTGGCCTCCTGAAGTTTTCCGTTTACTTTTTTGAAAATTGCCTGCTTGCCCACATCAGGCCAGCTAATTTCCAGTCTGTCTTTATCAAGGTGCATCGAGCCGTTTCCATCATCGTGCGTCATTACCAAATATACCTGCGTATGATTCAATGCGCCATGATAAGCGCCTTTCGGCAAACTCACACTTTCCCGTTTTTTTTCATCTACCCAATCCTGATGGCCGTTATCCGTATCTTTGCCCAGCAACCTCGAGAGCGATATAAATGCAGTTGTCAGTAATGGTGCTACAGGCGCCGGAATGCTTCCTTCTTCCAGTGTCATTCCTTCGTCGAGTACCTCTTTATTGCGCATGTCGATGATGGATGTGATGCACGGACCAACAGGTTCTTTGTCCACGTCGTCGTAACGTTTTCCCAAACCGATGCCATTCATTTTCACATCGTTGTTGTACCCAAAACCAAGCACATCGCCATTTCCGGTGAACTTTTTCCCCAGCAACGGCGAAACATTCAGGCCTTTTTCACGCGAGCGCAACAGTATTTCGGTACTTCCCAGAGCGCCTGCCGATAAAATTACATTGTCAGCAGTAATGCAAAGTGGTGGAGCGTCAAATTTTTCGCGTCCAACATTGAAAAGGTCAAAGTAAACCTGCCATTTGTTGTCCTTGCGTTCGATGTATTTCACGCCGGTTTCACAAAAAATTTCAGCGCCATGATTCACTGCATCTGGCAAATAGTTCATGATCAGTGTATTTTTTGCATGATGGTTGCAACCCGTAACACAATCACCACAGTTGTTGCATTTATTTTGTTCAATGCCTACATGGTTCGGTTGATTGTCGTATTCGAAATTCACGTTGATATCGAGGTACCTGAATTCTTCTTTCATCGCTGCTGCGGAAGTTTTCATTCCCCTGGTTTTAGCCAATTCAGGATAACCCGACTGCCCTTCAGGATAAGGACTTGGTTTTAGCATCTTTCGTGCTTTGTCAAAACCATCTTTCAAGGTTTGCATTTCATTCCGGATGGCTTCCGGCCAGCGTACATCTTCAAAAACGCGCGGTTCAGGCTCAATGGAAACATTGGCGTTTACGTTGGAAGTGCCACCCAATCCGCATCCTTTGAACACGGTCATTTCTTTGCCCATGTAAAATTCGTACAAACCAGTTTTGCTACCGATTTGTTTTTTGTCGGTATTTACCTGCATTTCTTTGGCAGCATCGTCCAAATCCCAGGGATATTCGCCCGGCCGGAATTCTTTTCCTTTTTCCAGAAGGCATACTTGCAATCCGGCACGTGAAAGGCGCGAGGCAGCAATGCTTCCGCCATATCCGGAACCTACGACGACAAATTGATAGTGCGATTTTATCGCGGTAATTGGTTTTGATAATCGTTTCATGTTAGGTATTTTTAATAATTATTGGCGGTTCAATTAAGTGACAATCAGGAAATTTTCCTTCAAATTTCAGGGAGTCTCCTTCTCCGGATTGTTTCCAGTTGGTTGTAACTCGATCAACCCCAACCGGATAAATGGTGAGCTGATCTTTGGTAATGTGCAGGCGCAGAAAATTTTTATAATGCTGAAGGGCGAGCGAGGAAAAACCTTCGTCCAGATTTACATTCAGGAGATAAACACCAAACCAAAGGTAAATTCCGAAAATGAATCCACCTACTATTCCTCCGGCCAGCGCTGCCGCCAGAGTAGTGGAAATGATGAAAAGCAATTGTTGACCTTCAGGAAAGAAGGGGTAGAGAAATTCTGCAAACACGCTGAGCCAAAACATCAGGTTGAACCATTGAATGATGCCGTGTGGCAGTCCGATAAATAAATTTAAACGTTTGATCCGTTTGGTGTCGGTAAATGTCATGCACCCAAAAATCAGCACGATACTGATTAAAATGAAAAGCGGGTTATTGATCAGGGTTTTAAAAATGATGGAAAAAGATTGACTTAAATCGGCCGCGTTCGCCAGCTGTTTTACAAATGTTCCTTTTGTATCGTAATAAGTTGTGCCTTGCAGGATCCAGGTTAATATCAATTCAACAAACGAAAGGAAAAATACGAACTCTTTATTGAACCATGGAAATGCGAAGTTCAGAAAGGAGAGTTTCCGCGAATCACTTTTTGAAGGGAAAACTGCTTTAAGTTCAGGATCATTTTTTAGTTCGCTTCTTTGGAATGAAAAATCTGTTTTTGCCATTTTGGTCAATTTGTCGGGTAACAAATGTGTTGGATGCAGAAATGCGCCTCCGCCCCCGGCGGTAATCAGGTGGTTGGTATATCCTTCTTTCTGCTCTTCGTAATGTGAAAAATGATGCAAATCGCCGGTTATGGTGGCAACAAGCTTAAATTTTTTCCCGATTAACCCGTAGGCATCTTCAGTAATATATAGTTGTTCGAAATATTTCAGGCGTTTGTACGATTCGTTTTCCCTGTACAACTCATGATAAACCCAGGCAGGCTCGGCAGTACAGAGGATTACCTTGTCGCCGTCCTTCATCCGGTTTGTGGCAATTTGCTGAAAATACTCCTTTTGCGGTTGGTCTATATCCGAGTTCAGTTGAACGTCGATTCCAAAAATC
>JAUYTA010000560.1 GCA_030695265.1 Bacteroidota bacterium | reverse complement strand
AGTGACGTTGTTGTCAATCAAATAAATATACTTTCCTATATCAGCACAGTAACTTCCATCGTTATTGCAGGAGGGGTGATTTTCGAATTGCCGGTTATTGCATTTTTCCTTAGTAAAGTTGGAATTCTGACGCCCAAGTTCATGAAAACATACAGGAAACATTCGTATGTTGTTTTGCTGGTAATATCAGCAATCATTACACCTCCTGATATGTTTAGCCAGATCATGGTTTGTATTCCACTGGTAGTCCTCTATGAAATAAGTATCGTAATATCCAGAAGGGTACAAAAAGCAAATGAGCGAAAGATCGACGAAATTTAAAAACCCAAGGATAATACTTCAGGAATGAAACTCAGGGCAGAAAACATTGTAAAAAAATACCGCAAACGTACTGTCGTTAAAGGCGTTTCATTTGAAGTAAACCAGGGCGAAATTGTTGGATTGCTTGGTCCGAATGGCGCCGGAAAAACGACTTCCTTTTACATGATTGTTGGTTTGATAAAACCTTTGATGGGCAAAATATTCCTTGACGACGAAGAAATAACCAATCTGCCTGTTTACAAAAGGGCGCAAAAAGGCATTGGCTACCTGTCGCAGGAGGCATCTGTTTTCAGGCAAATGAGCGTTGAAGACAATATTCTGTCGGTACTTGAAATGACCAATCTGCCAAAAGACTACCAACATCAGAAAGTGGAAACATTGCTCAGCGAATTCGGATTGCAGCACATTCGCACAAGCAAAGGGTTTCAACTTTCAGGCGGCGAACGGCGGCGTACCGAAATTGCCAGGGCACTGGCCATCGACCCGAAATTTATATTGCTCGACGAACCTTTTGCCGGTGTTGACCCGATTGCAGTTGAAGACATTATGCACATTGTACAAACGCTCAAGGAAAAAAATATTGGCGTTCTGATAACCGACCACAATGTTCACGAAACCCTAACCATTACCGATCGTTCGTACCTTTTATACGAGGGAGCGATCATGAAAGCAGGTACTGCCGAAGAACTTGCTTCCGACGAGGAAGTACGACGTGTTTATCTGGGACAGAATTTTGAACTTCGTTAATCGGGTTCCAGTTTTTTTATAAAACACATAGGCACATAGTTCACATAAAATCATTATTCTATGTTTCCTATGTGTCTATGTGTTTATTTTTTCTTCCTGAAAAAGAATCAAAAAGATTGGCCGACGCTGTTGCAGGGATAAAAAATTGGCCTATATTTGCACCGCATTTAGCGGGCGTGGCGGAATTGGTAGACGTGCCAGACTTAGGATCTGGTGCCTTACGGCGTGGGGGTTCGAGTCCCTTCGCCCGCACAACAAAAATAACCGCCTTGCTTACCTTGAAAAAGGATAAGCAAGCGGTTTTTATTAATTTAAAGCAACAGGTTTTAGATCCGAAACCTTTTCGAAGATCTTCTTCCGAGCTGATTTCCAATAACTTTAAGTTGAAAATATGAACATTACCAGGGAAAATATCGACGAACTGAATGCAGTACTCACCATTTTGGTTGAGAAAAGTGATTACGAAACTACCGTTAACGACGTTCTGAAAAACTATCGCAAAAAAGCCAATATGCCTGGATTTCGTCCGGGAATGGTTCCTGCCGGTTTAATCAAAAAAATGTACGGGAAATCAGCGCTGGCTGAAGAGGTAAATAAAATTATTTCGAAAAGCCTGACCGATTATATTTATGCTGAAAAACTGAATGTTCTGGGAGAACCTCTTCCCAACGAAGAAAAACAATTGAAGATCGACTGGGACAAACAATCTGATTTCAGCTTTGTTTTCGACATTGCAACAGCTCCCGAAATTGAAGTGGGACTCGATAACAATACAATTTTACCTTATTACAGCATTGTTGCCGGTGAAGAACTGGTTGACAAACAGGTTGAAGCTTATGCCGGTCGCCTGGGCGAAAACAAAGTTGTTGACAGTATTGAGGAAAAAGATACCGTTCGCGGAACTTTCGTACAACTTGATGAAGAAGGAAACGATCTGGAAGACGGAATCGTGGCCAATAAGGTGGTTATTGCCATCGACGTAATGAAAGACGAAGAAATTAAAGCATCGTTCATTGGCAAAAAAGCCGGTGATGCAGTTGTTTTTGATCCACTGAAAGCATACGATAACAAGCACGAAGTTGGCCACATGCTGAATATTTCGCATGAAGAGGCTGAAAACATTTCAGGAAATTTCAACTTTACCATCGAAGAAGTGCTTCGTTTCGAAAAAGCAGAACTAACACCTGAATTGTTCGGGAAAATCTACGGTGGAGAATCAGGAATCATCACTGAAGAAGAATTCAAGGCCAAAGTGAAATCCGAAATCGAAGGAAATTTTGTTTATTCGAGCGATTACAAATTTGCAATTGACAGCCGCGATGCTTTGGTTAAGAAATTTCAGTTTGATTTGCCGGAAGCTTTCCTGAAACGCTGGATCAAAGCCACCAACGAGAAAATGACAGCAGAGCAGATTGATGCTGATTTTGATCATTTTATGCTCGACCTGAAATGGCAACTGATCAAAGATAAAATTGTAAAAGACAATGAATTGAAGGTTACAGAAGAAGACGTTCATGCATTGGCAAAAGAAATGACTGCCATGCAATTCCGTCAATACGGGCTGGGCAACGTTGCCGATGAGCACCTCGAAAATTACGCCAATCAAATGATGAAAAACGAGGAAGAACGTCGCAAAGTTGTTTCAAAAGCGCAGGAAGATGTCATCATTACAGCCATAAAAACCAAAGTTACACTCGACATTAAAGAAGTTAGCAATGAAGAGTTTAACAAAATGCTTGAAAATTAATTGAATGGCGGTATAGCCAAAAGCATATTTTCTTAACTTTGTGAGAATTAGTTTTAACCTTTTTTTGCGGGAAGTTTAAAATCAATTCTCACATTTTTTTAATCAGTAGAAACAACATTATGAACGACGGAAAAGAATTTAACAAATACGCGAGGAAACATTTGGGCATTAGCAGCCTTAATTTAAATCGTTTCGATTCTATTTTTACCAACAGCATGACTCCTTACATCATTGAGGAGCGTCAGTTAAACGTTGCTTCCATGGACGTGTTTTCAAGGCTGATGATGGATCGGATCATCTTTTTAGGTACACCGATCGACGATTACATCGCCAACATCGTTCAGGCACAGCTACTTTTTCTTGAATCATCAGATCCGAAAAAAGATATCCAAATCTATTTCAATACGCCCGGAGGATCAGTTCATGCCGGACTTGGAATTTACGATACTATGCAGTACATTTCATCTGATGTTGCCACCATTTGCACAGGAATGGCCGCGTCGATGGGCGCTGTATTGCTTACCGCCGGAACACATGGGAAACGGTCGGCACTGAAACACTCACGTGTAATGATCCACCAGCCAATGGGTGGTGCGCAGGGTCCGGCTTCCGATATTGAAATTACTGCCCGTGAAATCCAGAAGTTGAAAAAAGAATTGTACGAAATTATAGCTTTCCACAGCGGAAAATCCTACAAGGAAATTGAAAAAAATTCTGATCGCGATTACTGGATGACTTCAACCGAAGCCAAAGAGTATGGAATGATCGACGATGTACTGACCAGAAATAATAAATAGTGATTATGATTGTATAAAACCATTATATTTTGAAGATGAAACGAACATGCCACGGAAATAATTTTAAAGGTGGCAGCGCAAAATAAAATGAGAATATAGTTCGAAGTGGATGCTTTCTGGCATGAGAGTTCCATGAGAACGCTTAATAATCAATTAACTAAAAAGGATATTTTCGAATGAAAATGGATAAATGTTCGTTTTGCGGACGTGAAAAAAAAGAGGTAAACCTTCTGATTGCCGGAATAGAAGGACATATTTGCGACAATTGTGTGGAGCAGGCTCACGCCATTGTTGAAGAAGAATTTAAGAAAGATGTCAAGGTTGACACCAAGATGATCAAACTGATGAAGCCCAGAGAAATCAAAAACTTTCTGGATCAGTATGTAATCGGACAGGATCAGGCCAAGAAAATTTTGTCGGTGGCTGTTTATAACCATTACAAAAGGCTCAATCAACCGGTTTCAAACGATGAAACTGAAATCGAAAAATCAAATATCATCATGGTTGGTGAGACCGGAACAGGAAAAACATTGCTGGCTCGCACCATCGCAAAAATGCTGCATGTACCTTTCACAATCGTTGATGCCACTGTTTTAACCGAAGCTGGTTATGTTGGCGAAGACATCGAAAGTTTGCTTACCCGTTTGCTTCAGGTGGCCGATTACAATGTGGAAGCTGCCGAACGTGGCATTGTTTTCATCGATGAAATAGACAAAATTGCCCGCAAAGGCGATAACCCCTCAATTACCCGCGATGTTTCGGGCGAAGGCGTTCAGCAGGGATTGCTTAAATTACTCGAAGGCGCCATCGTGAACGTTCCACCTCAAGGCGGACGCAAACATCCGGAGCAGAAAATGATTGCCGTAAATACCAAAAACATTTTATTTGTTTGTGGCGGCGCATTTGATGGAATTGAAAGAAAAATTGCACAACGATTGAACACAAAAATAGTTGGTTACGGCGCTCAAAAATCAGCCGATCATCTCGACCGCGACAACCTGCTTCAGTATATTTCTCCCCAGGATTTAAAATCGTTTGGCTTAATTCCTGAAATCATTGGCCGTATTCCGGTACTGACTTATTTAGAACCACTCGACAGAAAGGCTTTGCGCAGTATCCTGACCGAACCCCGTAATTCGCTGATCAAGCAGTATGTCAAATTATTCAAACTTGACGACATTGAACTTAGTTTTGAAGAAGAAGCATTGGAATTTATTGTTGACAAAGCCCTCGAATTTAAACTTGGAGCCCGCGGTCTTCGTGCCATTTGCGAGAATATCATGAACGATGCCATGTTTGACAGTCCCTCCACGAATGTTAAAAACATGAAAATCGGACTCGACTACGCACAGGAAAAAATCGACGGAACAATTGCGGTTCGCTTAAAAGCAAGCTAAATTGAAATGGAAGAACAATTTTTAGAGAAAGGCGATTTTGTGCGTATTGACGGAATCAATGCGGTGGTAGTTGGAACAGACGAAGATGACAATATTCCGGAGGATCACATTGCCGTGTTTTTTGGTTCTGAAATAGTCAAACGTGAGTCGGAGGGTGGCGAAGGAAACGACCGCCCCCTGGTTTGGATTGTTCCCATCGATTTGTGCGAAGATGGACTGGAACCGGAGTATCTGGAAGAATAGTCAATCACTGATTAATTCCTGCGGTAATTCTTTGGTCGTTTTAGCGCCCAGTTTTCGGATATTTTCAGCACGTTTTACAAGATTTCCACTACCCACATATAACTTGTTCACTGCCTGATCGTAGGTTTTTCGCGTACTGTCAAGGCTTTTCCCTATCGACTCCATATCCGAAATAAACGACACAAACTTATCGTACAGAGCGCCTCCCTGCCGTGCAATTTCGATGGCATTCCGGGTTTGGTTTTCCTGCTGCCAGATGGATGCGATTGTTCGAAGCGTTGCCAGCAAAGTAGATGGACTAACGATGACCACTTTGTTATCCCATGCGTAAGTAAATAACTCCTGATCTTCCTGAACTGCAATACTGAACGACGATTCAATAGGTATAAACAGCAATACAAAATCAGGACTGTTGAAATTCGGTGAATGCTGGTAATGCTTTTCACTCAGTATTTTAATGTGACTTCTCACACTCATTAAATGTTCTTTCACAAAAGCCGGACGGTCTTTTTCATTTTCGGCATTTACCAGCCGTTCGTAGGCTACCAGCGAAACTTTTGAATCAACCACAATGTGTTTTTGGTCGGGCAAATGAATCACCACATCGGGCTGAAAACGCTGCCCATTTTCAGAAAGCACACTCTCCTGTTTGATGTACTCACGACCTTCGGTAAGGCCCGACCGTTCCAGAATACGCTCCAAAATCATTTCACCCCAATTGCCTTGTTTTTTCACATCGCCTTTCAAGGCACGAGTCAGGTTATTCGCCTCATCGCTGATTTTCAGGTTCAAATCGTGTAGTTTCTTGAGTTCCGCTTTCAGATCGGTTTGATCTTTCAGCCCTTTCTCATAAGTGTCTTCCACCTTTTTCTCGAAAAGCTGTATCTTTTCTTTCAGCGGAAGCAGCATTTCATTCATGCCTTTCTGATTTGACTTCGAAAAATCTTCGGTGTTTTGTTTCAGGATTTTTGAAGCTATGTTTTCAAATTCGGTGGTAAATTTTTGCTGAAGGTTCTCCATTTCCTTTTTCTGCGATTCCAGTTTTTCCTGAAGGTTGCTGAAATCGGCCTCTGCCCGCGCCAACTGCTGACCTTGAATACCATTTTCAGTCCGAAACAACTGAATTTGCTGATTCAATTCTTCCTTTTCTTTCAGCAATGATAGGTTGCGGTCTTCAAACAAGGATTTTTCCTTTTCAAGTTCAAATTTCTGCTGAATGAAGTTTTGTTCTGAAATTAAATTATCACGTTCAAAATCAGTTCGTTGTTTCTGAAGTTTTGATTTCAGGAAGAAGTAAGAAACGATCAATCCAACGAAAAAGCCAACCGCACCAAATAGAATATTCATTTATTTGCCCTTTCGTTTCAATTGTTCTTTCATGTGTTTGGAATAGGCTTCCCCCCTGGGAACCATGTATTCAAACGACACAGTATCACCTTCTATGTGTAGAACAAAAAATGCACGAAGGTCACCTATCCGTAGCCGGTAAGTGCTGTTGTAACCAACAAGCTTTTTGCAGTTGGTGAGCTGATTGACACTGTGGGCATTCCTGACTTCCAGAATAGCTTCTTTGACGGAGGCCAGAACTTTTCCGGAGAGTTTGCGGACGGTTTTTTCAAAGTCCCTGGAGTACTCAACTTTCATAGATCAAGCCAGTTTTCAAAATCTTCCTTTTCTTTGCCCGTGATCATCTCCTGGCCTTCAGGGCGCGTCTTTACCAGATAGGCGTACATTTCCGCATCTTCCGTATCATCGGCCATTCCTTTCAGTGATCTTTCGATTAAAGCTTTCAGGTTCGTCCCCTTGGCTGCTGCCTTGATCGATAAAATTCGGAATGTGTGTTCATCCAAATCGATCACTTTACGTTTTTTATTTGTGGGTTCTGATGATTTCATATACGCTCATAATTTGCTTTGCAAATATATACCATATATATAAAACATACCAGACATATCTGGGAATTTCAGCTAATAGATACGAAAATCGCCGAAAGCTGCTTGACTAAATGACATTTGTTTGAGTATTCCTTGTTTAATTTGACTGTTTCCCGGATTATTGACTACTTTGCTTTTGCAACCGAAAACGATATTAATTATGGATGTTAAAATAGATGAAAGCTGGAAAAAACAGCTTCAGGATGAATTTGAAAAACCTTATTTCGTACAACTAACCAGTTTTGTAAAATCGGAGTACGCCACTCAAACAATATACCCACCAGCGAAACTGATTTTTAATGCATTTGAACAATGTCCGTTCGATCAGGTGAAAGTGGTGATTTTGGGTCAGGATCCGTATCACGGACCGGGGCAGGCGCACGGTTTGTGCTTTTCGGTGAACGATGGTGTTGACTTTCCTCCCAGTCTGCGAAATATTTTCAAGGAAATCAATGCCGATACAGGAGCGCCGATCCCCAAAAGCGGAAACCTGGAACGCTGGGCCAAACAGGGAGTTTTGTTGCTCAACGCGACTTTAACCGTTCGGGCACACACTGCCGGTTCGCACCAGAAAAAGGGTTGGGAGCAATTTACCGACTCGGTTATTCATCTGGTAGCCGACAAACTCGAAAACGTGGTTTTTATCCTTTGGGGAAATTATGCCATCAGCAAAGGCGAATTTATCGATCCGCGAAAACACTTGGTTCTGAAATCGGTACATCC
>JAUYTA010000559.1 GCA_030695265.1 Bacteroidota bacterium | reverse complement strand
TGGGGTCAATGCTGCAACAGAGTCGATCACGATGATATCGACGGCACCCGAACGAATCAGGTTGTCAGCAATTTCGAGGGCTTGTTCTCCATTATCCGGTTGAGAAATCAACAATTCGTTGATATCGACACCCAGTTTGGTTGCGTAGCCCGGATCGAAAGCCTGTTCAGCGTCAATAACGGCTGCACTTCCACCGGCTTTCTGAGCTTCGGCAATTGCAAGGATTGCCAGGGTGGTTTTACCTGAAGATTCAGGCCCGTAAATTTCGATTATCCTGCCTTTTGGATAACCACCAACACCCATTGCGATGTCCAAACCAATTGATCCTGATGAAATTGACGGAACATCTTCGACCGCACGGTCACCTAATTTCATAATCGAGCCTTTGCCATAGCTTTTCTCGATTTTATCCATCGTCAGTTGCAGTGCCTTGAGCTTTTCCTTATTCTGATTGCTTTTTTCTTCGTTTGCCATTTTATTTTATATCTAATACTTTGGTTAATTGATCGGTATGATTTTTTGTATCTACTTTGTCTAATATTTCTTCAATAATTCCGTCTTCGCTGATCACAAAAGTGGTGCGCATTACACCCATGTATTTCTTGCCGTACATGCTTTTCTCAGCCCAAACTCCATAAGCCTGCAAAATTTCTTTCTCCGGATCAGAAATCAAATTAAACCCGAATTGAAATTTATCGGCAAACTTTTTATGCGATGCAACACTATCGGGACTAACTCCTATTACTTCGTAACCTTTTGAAAGCCACATCCGGTAATTATCATTCAGGTTACATGATTCGGCGGTACAACCCGGAGTGTTATCTTTGGGGTAAAAATAAAGAATTACTTTTTTACCCTTGAATCCACCCAACGAAACCGTCTCTCCTGATTGGTTAAGTCCTGCAAATTCAGGAGCTTTAGCACCCTTGGTTAAAATTGTCATTTTTGAATGTTTTTAAGATAGGCAAATATACTTGAAAAATTGATATTAAGCAGTCACGTTAATCCTTTGTTCATAAAATAAACTATCAGTTTTATGCATCGCTCATGGTACATTTTTTGTAATTTTAGACCCGAATCAATCAGGAACTGAATATGTTAATCTTATTAAAACAAAGCATAAAAACAATCTCTGTTCTACTAATGTTTATGGCTGGCGGCACATTGCTGCAAGCTGAAAATACGCTTTCACCTGACAATCAGCCAGAAACTGCGAGGAAACCTTTAAGTATTAGCGGATTAAACAATTACATAGAACCAAATCACTACTACGATACTTTTGAAGATACCATTACAAATAAAAAAAGTGATACCATTAAAGTAGTTACATTACAGAAAGAGGAATTTAAAATCCCGGATCGGCTGGCAAAAACACAGATCAATTTCCGGATCAATTCATCTGTCAGCTATCTGAACTTTGATCATTTCAGGAAAAATGAAGCCAAAAAATTGTTTTACCAAGCCTTGGTCAAGGAAAATGAACTCCACAGACTTTCGATTGAAACCGATAGTTTACGAAAAGCATACGCGGATGCAGCTTCATGGCAAAGGGAAGAAATTGCAAAACTGATTTTAAGCGCTGAAGAAAAATCGACCAACCTAAGTCAGGATATTCCGGCACTGTATGAAAAAGCAAGAGAAACAGAAGACCAATACTGGCAATCGGCAACTGCTGTTGAAATGGATGCTTTTCAGGAAAAAATACAGCTATATAAAGATAGTATCCTTCAAATTTCAGAAATAAAAAAAGCACAGAGAGCAACAATTTCTGATACCATTGTCTTCTACCAAACAGCACCGCAAAAAATTGAAAATAAAACGGAAGTAACGGGAGGAGTGTTCTATAAAATCCAAATTGGCGCTTACAAAGGAAAAATACCCGATTCTGCAAATAAGCTGATCAAAAAACTATCATTAATCAGGAATGTTGAAAACTATGTTGATGATAATGGTGTTAAAATATTCACCACCGGAAACCTGAGAATTTACAACGAGGCTGTAACGATGCAAAATCAGGTGAAGCAGGAAGGAATTAAGAATGCAATTATTGCCGCCTACCACAATGGGAAAAGAATTACAGTGAATGAAGCCAGAAAATTAAACAATGGATTATGACCGCAAAAGAACATCCACAGAAGGAAGTTGGCGAAGAAAACAGCCAGCAAAACAGAAAAGACAGGTTCCTTATTTTGCACAACGATGACTATCATACATTCGATTATGTGATTGATGCACTGATCAAAATTTGCGAACACGACGAGCAGCAAGCCGAACAATGTACATTACTGATACATTATAAAGGAAAATGCGATGTTAAAAAAGGAAGTTTTTCTTATCTTAGACCGTTGAAAAAAGCATTGATTCAAAAAGAGTTAAAAGCAACCATTGATTAACCAAAATTTATGAACATCCTGATCATTCTCTTTTTAATATTTCTGGGCATCGTATTGTTACTGATTGAGTTCACTATACTTCCGGGAATCACAATTGCCGGTGTTGGCGGTTTTTTATTATTCGCATACAGCATTTATCTGGCCTTCACCAGCTACGGCACACTGGCAGGATTTTTAACCCTTGGGTTTGTAATGATTGCTGCTCCAACGATTGTAGTATTTTTTTTCAAAGGAAAAACCGGTAAAAAGCTGGTATTGGATGCCATTATCACCGGAGTTGCCAATCAGATTGACGATAAAATTAAAGTCGGGGACATTGGCATAACCATTGGCCGGCTGGCCCCCATGGGCAAAATAAAAGTAAACAACGAAGTTGTTGAAGTAAAATCGACCGGAAGTTTTGTTGATCCGGGAGAAAAAGTAAGAATTATTGAAATTGAAAAATCACTTATCACAGTTGAACCTTTAAATTTATAATGATGGAACAAATTCAAGGCCTTGGAGTTTTTGGTATGATCGCGGGAATATTCGTTCTCCTGATTATTATTTTGTATTATATCCCGGTTGGACTTTGGTTTTCAGCCCTTGTTTCCGATGTGCGTATATCGCTTCTACAGTTATTCCTGATGCGTTTCCGGAAAGTACCGCCTTCGGTAATCGTTCGTGCTTTGATCGAAGGAACCAAAGCAGGTTTGATACTCAACCGTAATGATCTTGAAGCCCATTACCTGGCTGGTGGTCATGTTGAGAAAGTAGTTCATGCTTTGGTATCGGCTCAAAAAGCCAATATTGAACTTTCGTTTAAAATGGCTACTGCCATCGACCTTGCCGGACGTGATGTATTTCAGGCAGTGCAGATGTCGGTAAACCCGAAGGTAATTGATACACCGCCGGTTGCTGCCGTTGCAAAAGATGGTATTCAGCTGATTTGTAAAGCCAGGGTTACAGTTCGTGCCAACATCAAACAATTGGTTGGAGGCGCCGGTGAAGAAACAGTTCTTGCCCGCGTAGGTGAAGGTATTGTATCATCCATCGGATCGTCACACACGCACAAAGCAGTGCTCGAAAATCCGGATTCTATCTCGAAAGTGGTACTTGGAAAAGGCCTTGATGCAGGTACTGCCTTTGAAATCCTCTCGATCGACATCGCTGACATTGATATCGGCAAAAATATTGGCGCCGGATTACAAATGGATCAGGCAGAAGCTGATAAAAACATCGCACAGGCAAAAGCTGAGGAACGCCGAGCCATGGCTGTTGCCCTCGAACAGGAAATGAAAGCAAAAGCGCAGGAAGCCCGTGCAAAGGTTATTGACGCCGAAGCTCAAATTCCGATGGCAATTGCAGAAGCTTTCAGAAACGGCAACCTTGGAATCATGGATTACATGAAATACAAGAACATCATGGCCGACACATCCATGCGCGAATCTATTTCAGCAGAAGAACAGAACAAAAAGAAGAAATAGAAACGCCTGTAAAATTAATATTTTGCAGAGACAGGGCAATGCCCTGTCTCTACCCATAAAAAAAACCTTGTCGTGCGAAACGGCAAGGTTTTTTTATTTTCCCCGGATTAAAATCCGGGGCTACAAAACAAATCATCCCTACGGGATTTGCATCACAGAGCCATTGGCTAAGGACAAATAAAAACACTGATGGAACTCTTTCTATATTATTTCCTTTATTACATTCTCAGGCCAGGCTATATATTCACCATATTGCCCTTTTTTTGTCTGAGCGCCCTTACTTTGACCAATCGAAGTTAGCACCCAGTCTTCATTTTTCTTTTCGATCCACCTCAATTTTTCAAATCTGGCAAATAAATCTTTACTCAAAATACCCATCTCCTTTGAAAGAG
>JAUYTA010000558.1 GCA_030695265.1 Bacteroidota bacterium | reverse complement strand
TCTTCCAGTGATGGTACCGGCAGGTTTGTCCTGAATAAAAACCTGTTTAAGGATACTTTTTTTATTGTTGATGAAGCATCCATGATTTCCAATTCGAATGCTGAAACTTCGATTTTCGGTTCGGGTCGTTTGCTTGAAGATTTGATAGAATATGTTTATTCAGGCACAAATTGCCGCCTTTTTCTGGTGGGCGATACTGCACAGCTTCCACCGGTTGGTTTGGATGTAAGCCCGGCTTTATCGAAAAAAGACCTGGATTTTTACGACCGTTATGTTTATGAATACGAACTGACAGAAGTAGTAAGGCAGGATCAGCATTCAGGAATATTATTCAATGCAACATTTATTCGGAACCTGATTACTGAAGGAAGTTATACCTCCGGATATTTTCATCTGGAATGCAAACAATTCGATGATGTCCGAAGGATTTCAGGAGCAGACCTGATTGAGGAAATATCGACCTGTTACGACCGGTTTGGGCTGATTGAAACGATTGTGGTCACAAGGTCGAACAAACGTGCCAATAAGTTCAACGAAGGCATCAGAAGCACCATTCTGTACAAAGAGGCCGATATCTCGGTTGGCGATCTGATAATGATTGTAAAGAACAATTATTTCTGGCTCGAAGCAAACGAAAAAATTGATTTTATTGCCAATGGCGATATCGCCGAAATTATTGCCATATACAAACATGAAGAGTTGTATGGTTTCAGGTTTGCAAATATCAGTCTTCGTTTGCTCGATTATCCTGATATCGAATTTGATTGCAAGATTATCCTTGATACCTTAAGTATTGAGTCGGCGGCCTTAAACAGTGAGCAAAATCGAAAACTGTTTGATGCTGTAGCTGAAGATTATCAGGACATCCGAAGTAAAAAGAAACGATGGGAAAAGATTCGTGAAAATCCTTATTTTAATGCGCTTCAGGTAAAATTTGCATACGCCGTTACCTGCCACAAGGCGCAGGGTGGTCAATGGAAAGCTGTTTTTGTCGATCAGGGTTATTTAACCGAAGAGATGCTGAACAAGGAATTTCTGAGATGGCTTTACACTGCATTCACCCGCCCGACAGAAAGGTTGTACCTGGTGAATTTCAATAAGCAGTTTTTTGAGGAGTAGGGAGATGAGGATCATTAAGCAGTCATTTATTGTCATTCAATAGTCATTAGTTGTCATTTAATAGTCATTTAATAGTCATTTGGTGGTCATATTGTCTCGCATTAAAATGACAATAAATGACGTGAAACTAATGACAATAAATGACGCGTAGCAATTGACAACCAATGACTATACATTCTTTTTCTCCACCTGAATCACATCGCCTTCCGAAATGGCTTTTGTATTCGGGAAAATTGCCCTCGCTTCTTCCAGAATAGGAGCGTGGTCTTTGTACCTGGCCGAAAAATGTCCTATCAGCAATTGCCCGGCCTGAGCTTTCAAAGCAACTTCAGCAGCTTCTTTTCCGGTTGAGTGAAAAGTTGTGTTTGCCAATTTTCGGTTATCCTCCGCAAAAGTTGCTTCGTGATAAAGCAAATCAACATTTTTGATTGATTCGATGTACGATTCGTCGAATCTGGTATCGCTGCAAAAGGCGAACGAACGTGCTTTGAATTTCTTTACAGTTAGTTGTGAATGTGGGATTAATTGCCCGTTGCTCGTTAAAAAGTCACCGCCCTCTTTAATCCTTTGTCTTTCGCAGATGGGAATCTGGTATTCTTCAATTTTTTTTGCCAGTAAATTTGGCAAGGGCGGTTTTTCATCGAATCTGAAACCACAGGTTGGTATGCGGTGCGACAATGGAAATGAATAGATGGAGACTTTAGCGTCTTCGTAAATCAATTGTTCCCGCTTGAAATTCAAGGGATGAAAAACGATCTTCATCGGAATTTTATCAGCATACAGGAAATTCAATTGTGCAGAAATAAATTTCTGTAATTCAGAATGTGAATAAATATGCAGGTCTTTTTCGCGTCCAAGCAAAACCATGGTCGAAATCAGCCCTATCAGTCCAAAAATATGGTCGCCATGAAGATGGGTAATGAAAATGTGGTCAATTTTCGAAAATCCGATCTTGAACTTTCTCATTTGTGTTTGGGTTCCTTCGCCGCAATCGATCAAAAAAAACCGCCCAAGTACATTGAGTACCTGGGCGGTTGGATATCTGTTTGATGTAGGCAATGCTGAACTTGTTCCGAGTATGGTCAGTTGAAAAGACATTGTTTCGTCTGACAAAGTCAGATTATATTAATTCTCTTTTCATTCTGGATGTTCTCAGCTTCTGTTACTGTTTTAGTAATCATTAAAACAGTATGAAGCATCGAAATCCTGATGATCTGCTCAACATCGGGCTGGAGTCCGGTCAATACAAATGTGCCTGTTGAATCTTCGCATAACCGGTTGGCAACCAAAACGGCGCTTAAACCTGAAGAGTCACAGTATTCACAATCACTGAGATCCAGAACGATGTTCTTTTCACCGTTAGCATTTATCACTACAAGTTCTGATTTTAAATCCGGAGCATTGTTGGTGTCCAGTCTGTCAGTCAAAACTTTAACAAGTGTATAGCCTTCTAATTTAATTATATCGAAATCCATAGACGCAATTTAAGAAATCCTGATGGATTTGTAATAACCTTAAACTAATTTTCTTTCTGTTCGTCGGCTTCCATTTGGGTCCTAAGAGCAGCCAGTTCAGAAATATCTCCAAGTGTAGTCTTTTCAGCACTATTTATTTCTTTCACTTGTTTTACGGCTTTGCTTGTAGCTTTCACCTGAGTTTTTCTTTTAGCTGTTTCTTCAGCTTTTTTCTCATCTTCGAATACTCTTGAATGAGATAAGATGATCCTTTTGGCAGCTTTAGAGAACTCAATAACTTTGAATTCGAGTTTTTCTTCCAGCTGTGCCTGAGTTCCGTCTTCTTTTACCAAATGGCGTGGGGTCGCAAAACCTTCAACACCGTATGGAAGGGCAACAGTTGCACCTTTGTCGAACAATTCAACCAGGGTTCCTTCATGAACTGAATCAACCGAGAAGATGGTTTCAAACACATCCCATGGATTTTCTTCCAATTGTTTGTGTCCGAGGCTTAAACGACGGTTTTCCTTATCGATATCAAGAACAGTAACTTCGATTTCAGATCCGATAGCTGTAAATTCTGAAGGATGTTTGATTTTCTTCGTCCAGCTAAGATCCGAAATGTGGATCAGGCCATCAACACCTTCCTGAATTTCAACAAATACACCAAAATTGGTAAAGTTACGTACTGTAGCTTTGTGTTTTGTTCCAACACCAAAAACAGTATCAATGTCTTGCCAGGGATCAGATTTAAGCTGTTTGATACCCAATGACATTTTGCGTTCATCGCGGTCGAGGGTTAAAATCTGAGCTTCAACTTCGTCGCCAACTTTCAGGAAGTCCTGAGCGCTGCGAAGATGCTGTGACCAAGACATTTCAGAAACGTGGATCAGACCTTCAACACCGGCAGCAATTTCAACAAATGCACCGTAATCGGCCATAACTACCACTTTTCCTTTAACAGAGTCGCCAACTTTCAGCTCACCGCCAAGGCTATCCCATGGGTGAGGAGTCAATTGTTTCAGACCCAAAGCGATGCGTTTCTTGTCGTCATCGAAGTCGAGAATTACGACATTCAGTTTCTGATCAAGTTCAACAATTTCGTTCGGGTGAGAAATACGTCCCCATGAAAGGTCGGTAATGTGAATAAGTCCGTCAACACCGCCAAGGTCGATGAATACTCCGTAAGAAGTAACGTTTTTAACAGTACCTTCAAGTACCTGTCCTTTTTCGAGTTTCGAGATAATTTCTTTTTTCTGCAATTCGAGTTCTGCTTCGATCAATGCTTTGTGAGAAACTACCACGTTACGGAATTCATGATTGATTTTAACAACTTTGAATTCCATTGTTTTGCCAACATAAATGTCGTAATCGCGAATAGGTTTCACATCAATCTGCGAACCTGGCAGGAATGCCTCAATTCCGAATACGTCAACGATCATACCGCCTTTCGTACGGCATTTGATGTACCCTTTGATTACTTCATCTTTGTCAAGAGCTTCGTTTACACGATCCCATGAACGCAATGCCCTTGCTTTTTTGTGAGAAAGGATCATTTGTCCTTTTAAATCTTCCAGGCTTTCAATGTAAACTTCAACCAGATCTTTTGGTTTTAATTCAGGATTGTAACGGAATTCGTTCAAGCTGACAATACCATCTGATTTGTAACCAATGTCAATTACGACTTCGCGTTTGTTCATCGAAATAACCTTTCCTTCAACGACTTCTTTTTCCTGAACAGTCGTCAATGTTTTCTCATAAAGAGTTTCAAGATCATTTTTGGCTCTTCCGCTGAAACCTTTGTCTGCTTCTACCAAAGCATCCCAGTCAAAATCCGCCGATTCAGCAACAACAACTTTAGGTGCTTTTGCTTTTTTTACAACCGGAATAACTACAGGTTCAGCAAATTCTGCTGCTTTTTCTTCTGCCTGAGCAACAACTTCTTCAGTTGCAGCTTCTACAGGAGCAATAACTTCTTCAACCACTTCAACTGGTGTTTCGGCAATTTCTTCAATTACTGTTTCTTCAGGTGCAATAGTTTCTTCAACTACTGCGGTTGGTGTTTCAACAGTTTCCTGTTGTTCGAGTTCTACCTTAGAATCAAGGTTCTCTGTGTTGTTTTCTACCATTTAATAATCAATTAATTAATGAGTTAGACTGTATATTAAATAAATGCGCGGCAAAATTAAGACTATTCCGCTATAAAAAAAAGATTTTCAGGTATTTTTCGTCCGATTCGGCATTTCAGAGGTGTTATTTTATACTTTCATTTTTTTTACTGAATGTTTTTAGAGTACTTTCAATTTATATTCTGATTTTTGTGCTTTGTGAAATTCTGCTTACTAATAATCCGTATTTTTGATTGTATCGCTTTGTAAATTTTAATATTTGTGAATATGAAGGGAATTATTCTTGCCGGTGGATCCGGTACACGCCTGTATCCGATTACAAAAAGTATTTCGAAACAAATTATTCCGATCTACGATAAGCCAATGATTTATTATCCTTTGTCTGTTTTAATGTTGGCAGGAATCCGCGAGATTTTGATCATCTCAACTCCGAAAGACATTCATCTATATCAGGATTTGCTCGAGGACGGAAGCCAACTAGGTATAAAACTGGAATATGCCATTCAGCCATCACCTGATGGTCTGGCACAGGCATTTATTATTGGTGAAGAGTTTATTGGCAATGATTCAGTTTGCTTGGTTTTAGGCGACAATATTTTCTACGGATATAATTTCAGATCAATATTGCAAGAAGCTGCAGCCCTAAAAGATGGTGCAATTGTATTCGGATACTACGTAAACGACCCCGATCGTTATGGTGTAGCCGAGTTTGATGATAACGGCAAGGTTTTGTCGATCGAAGAAAAACCTGAGCATCCGAAATCAAATTATGCGGTTACCGGATTGTATTTCTACGGAAATGATGTGGTGAAAAAAGCAATAAGTTTGAAACCTTCAAAAAGGGGTGAACTTGAAATTACCGATTTAAATA
This sequence comes from Bacteroidota bacterium, assembly GCA_030695265.1. Lineage (GTDB taxonomy): Bacteria > Bacteroidota > Bacteroidia > Bacteroidales > Prolixibacteraceae > Aquipluma. The sequence continues at coordinate 773 of JAUYTA010000558.1, read as the reverse complement.
AAATCTATCTGGATGAAGGCCGGTTAAACATGAAGCTACTCGGACGTGGTTTTGCATGGCTCGATACCGGTACGCATGAAAGTCTGATGCAGGCCTCAAATTTTATCCATACCATTGAAGAGCGGCAGGGATTAAAAGTGTCGTGCATCGAGGAAATTGCCTTCTTGTGTGGTTATATCAATAAGGAACAGTTGCTTAAGCTTGCTGAGCCGCTTAAGAAAAATCAATATGGTGAGTATTTAATCAAATTGGCCAACCGGAAAGTTGTATCGTTTTAACAATTTATTGGCATATATTCTTTGGATAAATCCCTGCTCCCTGTAGATACAAATCGATATTGAAAATCATGATTCAGACAAATAATTTCGAAAAATGGAAATACAAACAATAACCAAACTTAATTCCTCTTTTGAAGAATCTGCCTACGAACAAGATGGTATCGAATATTGGCTTGCCCGTGAATTACAGGAGTTATTAGGTTATGCCGATTGGCGTAATTTTTTGAACGCAGTTGATAAAGCCAAAGAAAGTTGCAAAACCAGTGGTGAAGCGGTTTCCGATCATTTCGTTGACGTCAACAAAATGATCGAATTGGGCAAAGGAGGGCAACGGAAAGTTGATGACATCATGCTTACCCGTTATGCCTGTTACAACCAAATGCCAGTAAAAAACTAAACCCCACCCAAAGACAAATAATATCAAATCTAATTTCAAACGATGGAGAATAAACCTGCCAGCCCGAATAGCAATTACCAAAATTTAGTAACTCAAAT
>JAUYTA010000157.1 GCA_030695265.1 Bacteroidota bacterium | reverse complement strand
TGTGTATGAGCCAGGCCAGTTTTCCATTCGCGGCGGAATTGTGGATATTTATTCATTTTCGAACGAAGATCCGTATCGCATCGACTTTTTTGGCGATGAGGTGGATTCAATCCGCAGTTTCAACATCGACAACCAAATGTCGAAAGAACCACATACGCGCATTAGCATCATTCCAAACATTCAGGAAGATTTGAAAGACGAGGAACGCATCAGTTTCCTTGATTTCATTCCTGCAAATGCCATTTTTCTCCTGAACGATGTTCAACTGATAGCCGATCAGATGGAATATAATTTCAGCCAAACCATAGAAAAGGCTGAAACAGAAGAGGACCGGAAGAAATGGTTCGCCAGGCTACTTTCAGGAGAAGTATTTTCAAAAGAACTTAAACGTTTTACCTGTGCCGAATTTGGTCAGAAACACTTTTTCAAACTTTCAAAAACCGTCACTTTTCAAACCGGACATCAACCTGTTTTCCACAAAAATTTTGATTTACTGGCCGAAAACCTGATCGACTATCAGAACTTCGGTTTCACCAATTATATTCTTTCAACCAATGTGTCGCAAACCGACCGTTTGCAGGCAATTTTTGATGACAAAGGTCTGGAAGTCAAGTTCAGGCCGGTCAATTTTACGCTTCACGAAGGGTTTATAGATCGCGACCTGAAAATTTGCTGCTATACCGATCATCAGATTTTTGAACGCTACCACCGTTTCGAAATCAAGTCGCGCAAGGCCGAACGCGACAGCATCACTTTTAAAGAGCTGAACAAACTGCACCAAGGCGATTACGTAGTGCATGTGGATCACGGCATCGGAAAATTTATGGGTTTGGTAAAAACCGAGGTGGACGGCAAACTTCAGGAGGCAATCAGGCTAAGTTACAAAGACAACGATGTGCTGCTGGTGAGTATTCACAATCTGCACCGGATCTCGAAATTCAAGGGCAAAGAAGGAACAGAGCCGAACATCAGCAAGCTTGGAAGCGGTGTTTGGCAAAAACTGAAAGACCGTACCAAACTGAAGGTTAAAGACATTGCCAAAGAATTGATCGAGCTGTATGCGGCCCGCCGTCAGGAGCGTGGTTTTGCTTTTTCGCCCGATTCGTACCTTCAGACCGAACTGGAAGCTTCGTTTATTTACGAAGACACGCCCGACCAGATGAAATCTACCATTGCCGTGAAAGAAGACATGGAAAAGGAGATTCCGATGGATCGGCTGGTTTGCGGCGATGTGGGATTTGGGAAAACCGAAATTGCCATACGCGCCGCATTTAAAGCAGTGGCCGACAGCAAGCAGGTGGCTGTGCTTGTTCCAACCACCATTTTGGCACTTCAGCATTTCAGAACTTTTACCGACCGGCTTGCAGAATTTCCGGCAAAGGTTGAATACATTAGTCGTCTGCGGAAAGCTTCAGATGTGAAACAGGTTTTGGCCGATACAAAAGCCGGGAAAGTGGATATCCTGATTGGCACGCACAAGCTGGTCAGCAAGGAAGTGGCCTTTAAAGATCTGGGTTTGCTGATCGTGGATGAGGAACAGAAATTCGGCGTTTCGGTGAAAGAAAAGCTGAAACAAATGAAGCTGAATGTGGACACGCTCACGCTTACAGCCACACCGATTCCGCGAACACTGCAATTTTCGATGATGGGCGCCCGCGATTTGTCGATTATACAAACGCCGCCGCCCAACCGGTATCCGATTGCTACCGAGCTGCACGGATTCAGCGAGGAAATTATCCGTGAGGCGATTCAATATGAAATGGCGCGTGAAGGGCAGGTATTTTTTATACACAACCGCGTGGCGAACATTTACGAAGTTGAAACGGTGATCCGAAAACTGGTTCCGGGAGTTCGCACGGTGGTTGGTCACGGGCAAATGGACGGACCGAAACTTGAAAAGCTGATGATGGATTTTATCAACGGCGAATTTGATGTGCTGATTGCCACCACCATCATCGAGTCGGGGCTCGATATTCCGAATGCAAATACCATTATCATCAATCATGCAGAAAACTTCGGACTGAGCGATTTGCACCAGTTGCGCGGACGGGTTGGGCGCTCCAACAAAAAAGCGTTCTGTTACCTGCTGGCGCCACCGCTTTCAACACTCACTCCCGAAGCACGCCGCCGTTTGCGGGCCATCGAAGAGTTTTCGGAGCTTGGTAGCGGTTTCAACATTGCCATGCAGGATTTGGATATTCGCGGTGCAGGAAACCTGCTGGGTGCCGAACAGAGCGGGTTTATTGCCGACATTGGTTTCGAAACTTATCACCGAATCCTGAACGAAGCCATTCAGGAACTGAAGCAAACCGATTTTAAAGAGCTTTTCAAAGACGAAAAGGAAGATTCATCGCAGGCATTCCTGAAGCTGAAATTTGGCAGCGATTGCCAGATTGATACCGATATGCAATTGCTGTTTCCGGATAGTTACATTCAGAGTATTTCGGAACGCATGTTGCTTTACCGCGAACTCGACAACCTCGAAACCGAAGAAGCTTTGGTGCAGTTCGAAGCCGGGCTGGCCGACCGTTTTGGCAAATTGCCTCCGGAAAGTATTGAACTGATTGAGGTGGTGCGCCTCCGCCGTGTAGCCGTTGAATTGGGAATGGAGAAAATAATTATGAAACACCACAAAATGGTTTGCCAGTTTATTTCCAATCCGCAATCGGTTTATTACCAATCGCCTGTATTTGGCAAAGTACTTCAATTCGTGCAAACCCATCCGCAAATTTGCCGAATGAAAGAAGGCAACAACAAACTTTCACTCACCTTCGAAAAGGTTAAAAGTGTGAAACGGGCGAAAGAGATTTTGGAGGGGGTGGGGGAATAAAGGGAAGAATTATTTCGTTGTGCAAGAATAAATACTGAGTGGGGTTTTTCCGATGAATTTCCTACGAAGAACAAGCTTTTCAACGGTAAACTACTCACCTGATTGTTCTAATATTGAATCAAATATTTTTTCACTAAATCGGAAATTAGTTTTTCTTATTTTATCAAGTATTGGTTTAACACTCTGGAAAATTCCTACTTGTTTTGCTCTTAGAATTAATCCGAATGTGCCAGAATATCTTAGATTTATCAAGTAGTTCTAACTCATCAATCTTGTGTAGTAGTATCAGGCAACTTGTATCGGAAATAATAATCTCAGAATTGAGCTGCATCTCTTGAAATATCAGAGTATGGATAATTTATTAATGAAACATTGTAGTCAGCTAATATCTCAGAAAACGCGATTTTTGATAATCCGGCAAGAG
>JAUYTA010000550.1 GCA_030695265.1 Bacteroidota bacterium | reverse complement strand
TTGGTGTCGGAGATACAACCCACAAAGCTGATGCTGCTATCCGAAGTGTAAAAACCAATAAAGTGGCATTTTTGAAGAATAAGTTTCCGATAGAAATTGAACTGAAGTTTTCGAAACTGAAAAACAAAATTGCCTACATCGAAATTGAAAACGACCGAAAAGTAATTTATTCAAGTACTGTTCCGATTGTTTCTGACGATGATTTCATGCTTGAATTTGCCAGCCCTGAAGCTACAAAAACCGGACTTCAGCATTATAAAATAAGGATCAGGCCGTTTACTGAAGAAACAAATGTCAGGAACAACGAATATGAATTTGTAATTCAGGTACTGGAAAACAAACAGAAAATATTGCTGCTCAGTGATGGTCCGCATCCTGACCTGGGCGCTCTTCGCAACAGCCTGTCCGAACTTCAGAATTATGAAACAGAATTAGTTACAGGCAATATGATTCCTGATAGCCTGAAAAAATACAGCCTGATAGTTTTAAACCAAATTCCGTCGAAAAAAAACGCTGCAAGCACACTTTTAACAAAAATAAGAGAGAGCAGAATTCCGGTTTTATTTCTGATTGGCCCAAATACTTTGCTCGAACAACTGAATACGCTTGAAATGGGAATGAAGATTTCGGCCAGTAACAATACCGAATAAGTGCAAGCCATTTTTTATGAAAACTTTTCGTTGTTTGTTCTTTCAAACGAAACAAAAGAGTTGCTTTCGATGGCTCCCCCGCTGATCAGTCCGTTCGGGAATACTGAAGTTTCGCCCCTTCTGCAAAGCATGGCCAGTCAAAGTATAAAAAATATTCGCACCTCGAAATCACTCATGGCATTTGGAAATGACAAGGGCCGGAAAATTGGCTTTATTGTTGGCGAAGGAATCTGGCGCTGGCGTTTGTTTAACTACCTGAACAGTGGCGATCATGAAGCATTTAACGAACTGATGCAGAAAATTGTACAATACGTTTCGTTAAAAGAAAATGAAGACAATTTCAACATAAATTATCCGGCGCTTTATCAGGAAACCGACAATATTGAATTTACTGCCGAATTGTACAACGACAGTTACGAGCTGGTAAATACTCCTGACGTAAACATCAGGATAAAAAGCGACAGCCTGAAAGAATACAACTACACTTTTGACCGAACCTCCGATTATTACCGTCTGAACGCGGGCAACCTGCAACCGGGCGATTACACCTTCGAGGCTGAGACACAATTGGGAAATCAGCAATTCAAAGAAAAAGGCAGTTTCAGTATTGTGAAAAATGAAGTTGAATTACAAAATATTCAGGCTGATTTTGGGTTATTGTATCAGATGGCCCAACAAACCGGTGGCCAGTTTGTTCCGATTGATAAATATGGCACATTACTTGATGCAATCGGCGACAATAAACAAATAGCTATACAAGAACATCAGCAAACATTTTTAACGGAATGGATAAATCTGAAAACCATGTTTTTCCTACTGATAATTTTGTTGGGTATTGAGTGGTTTTTCAGGAAGTATTGGGGAATTTATTAAAAAGAACACAAAATGCTGTTTATTCGCAAATATAAAATAATATTCTTCAGTCTGTTAGCCTTGGCTCTTGCATCCTGCAAAAGCTACTATACCACGTTAACCATCGAAAATGCACGTCCTGCGAAGGAGGATTTGCCAGTTGATATACAAAGTCTTACGCTGATGAACCGCAGCATGAACAATCAGTTTGAGAATTATCAGGAAGATTCGCTGCAATTGTATTTTTACCGTCAGGGCTTTCAGCTATCAAAA
>JAUYTA010000545.1 GCA_030695265.1 Bacteroidota bacterium | reverse complement strand
CTCTTTCAGATCAGGATGAAGGGATACAATTTTATTTCTGTTTGCAGAAAAATTCAGGCTTGTTAACCATCCAAAATCTTTGGTTCTCATTGATTCACTTATCATGGTTATTTCTATCCCCGAGTTGGTTACTTTTCCGGCATTCACAAAATATTGCGTATATCCTGAGCCTGAAGGCGCTGGCAATGTAATAAACTGGTCTTTGCTGTTGATGTTATAATAAGTAAAATCAACACCAAAAAGGCCGTTGAAAAACCTCATATCTGTACCTGCTTCAAAACTATAAAGCATTTCCGGTTTCAGATTGGTAAAAGGTTTTGTTGTATTAATACTAATTCCGGTTGATGTAATCGTATTCCCGGGATTTACTTTATTAAATGGCACATCGTTGGCAACAACTGTATAGGCGCCTCGTATTTTCCCAAAACTCATAAATTCAGGAAGATCAGCCATCTCACTCACAATACCTGTTAAACCAATGGAAGGATAAAAATAAGAATCATTCCCAGTCCCATATAAGCTTGACGCCCAATCATTGCGACCCGAGATGTCCAAAAATAGTTTCTCTTTATAGCCCAATTGTATATTGCCAAATACACCTTCTTTAATCAAATTGCTTCCTATGATTGAATTTACCAAAACATTTTTTTCAATGTTCTGAAAACTAAACTCGTTTGGATATATTAATCCATCAGTTCCGGTGATTACACTTATTCCAGCACCGGATTTGCTTTTTAAATAACTGGTTCCCAAAACAGCATCAAAACTTAAATCACTAAATTTTCTATGATAGGTAAAAATAGCGTCTGCATAAATCAATTCGTCAGAATATTTCTGATAGGTCCACGATCCGTTAGGATGAACGTTGGTCGCATTGGATCCGGCCTTATTCTTTTCCTCGTATGTTTTAATGGCATAATCATAACTGGCCCTTAACTGAAGGTTCATGTGGTCTGTAATGGCATACCCGGTGTTAATACTGGCAATTAACCTCTTCGCCAAATCTTCTCTCTTCTGATTATTAATAATCCAGTTCGGGTTCGACTGAAAATGATCAGTCACGAACCAATTCTGAAGATACATATTGCGTGATGTGTCAAACACCTGGAAATTTTTTTCATAAGATGCAAAGTCTTTATCGCGCGGGAACAAATACAAACCTGTAAGTGGATTTAAATAATAACCCGCGGTACCTTTATTTTTAGTCAATTCATTAACCAACATTAAATTTGAGCTAAGACTCAGCTTATCATCAAATAATAAGGTAGATTGCTTAAACGTAATATTGTTTTTTTTGTAATTGTTGTTACTTACTATTCCGTTAATCGAAGTATTCGAGAACGAAAAATAGACTGTTGTTCTATCACCTCCGCCACTAATTGTAAGTGAATTAATCAGCGTCGATCCGGTTCGAAAAAAATCATCGACATAATTTCGGGCGTAATTTCCTTTTGTAGTTGACCAGCTTTCAACCGACCCATTCATTCCACCATAATCAAACTGAAGATCCGGTGTTTTTTGAATCTGCTCAAAAGTTAAAGCAGAACTGTAACTTGCACTGATCAACCTGTCATCTCCCTTTTTGGTCGTAATAACGATTACCCCATTGGCGCCCTGACTTCCATACAAAGCAGCTGCATTGGCTCCTTTCAAAATGGTGATGCTCTCAATATCATCCGTATTAATTTGTGAGAGGCCATCACCGCCATCGGAACCGCCAAACATTCCGAGTTGTCCTCCTTTATTATTGGCCATTGGGATGCCATCAATTACAAACAATGGTTCGCTTGATTCACTTATTGATTTATTCCCGCGCAAAATAACTTTTGTTGAACCTCCGGCGCCAGCGGCACTCCTGCTGATTTCAATCCCTGATATTTTTCCGGACAAACCATTTGCAAAATTCAGGTCTTTATTACCCGCAATATCTTCCATTCTAATGGTTTGGGTTGAATAGCTTAAAGCCTTCTCTGCTCGTTTTAAGCCTAACGCAGAAATAACTACTTCTTCAACGCCATGGTTTTCAGAAAATAGGGTTACATCAATAACTGTTCTATCCTTTAAATTTTCTTCGATGGTTTTCAGACCAACAAATGAAAAAGTCAATAACAAAGCATCCTCCGGAACATCAAGCGCATATATTCCCTCCTCATTGGTAATTACACCAAAATAAGTCCCTTTCACAACTACTGTAACTCCATATAATGGGAAACCATATTCATCAACAACCCGACCCCTAACGTTTTTCTTTTTCAGTTCTGTATTTGATTGGGAAATCATATTTGCTACAGAATGAAAGTCTTTATCAGGAACTATAATAACCTGTCTGTCAAAGATTTTATATTTCAATCCTGTTCTCTTCAAGGCCTGTTCAAGCACCTCCTCAATGGTCAGATTTTCGGCATTAACAGAAACTAACTGAGTTAAATCGACCTGATTGTCCTTGTAAAAAATAATGTATTCACTTTGTTGCTGAATCAACTCAAACACCTGTCCCAAACTGACATTCTTCAAATGTGCAGTCAATCTGTTTGTTTGAGCGTAGGAGGTGAATAAAAAACAAAAAAAGCAGAATAGCAAATATGTTGATTTGTTTATCATATGTTAATATGCTCGAGTCATATTTTCAGGATTTTTGCTTCTTACTGATTTTGATTTGATCATCAACCTGAAAAAAATCAATGTCAATAATTTCAGAGATTAGCTCCAGAACCTGAATTGCGGTATTTCGCAGATCGAGGTATCCCGAGAAAGTTTCAGCTGCTAATTCAGGATTTTCAAATTCAATTGTAACGTTGTAATATCTGGATAACCTTTTAGCGATACTTTCAAGCGAGTTCTTCTCCAAAACAACATAACCATCTTTCCACGACATATAATCCTTTGCTTTTACCATCGATTGTATAAGGGATTTTGATTCAGGATTAAAAATGGCTTGCATACCCGGAATCATTGTCTCCTTTTTTTGTCCGGTAAATAAATTGTTGTCAAACCGCAATTCAACAGAACCACTTTCAAGAACTGTACTTATAGTACTCTCATCGCTGTAAGCACATAAATTGAATACAGTTCCCAAAACTTTAACATCCAAACTCTGTGTCAACACAAAAAACGGGTGATTTTCATCGTGACTGACCTCAAATATGGCTTCACCTTCTAAAAAAACCTCGCGTTTTTTTGCCACAAATTTAACCGGGTAAACCAATTTTGATCCGGAATTAAGCCATACCTTAGTATTATCGGATAAAGTAATCTGACTTCGTTTGCCATAAGGAACAATCACTGTATTAAACGAATTCGCCTCAACTATATGTGGCTGCTCAACATTCCGTTGAACGTCAATTTTTATCTGACTTCCTGTTGCCGAATATTCAATTCTCGATTCTTTTGTATCGATAGTAATTTCCTCTTTGTCGGAAAGTAAAAGTCGTGTTTGTTTCGAATCTGTATTTGTTGGATTACTTAATGCAAAATTCCTGATATCTGATTCGTTTTGCAACTGAAAGAATACTGATAATCCAGCTAGTACCAGCATTATTGCAGCTGACCCAAACCAGGCCATACCCTTTTTCCTTTTTTCTTTCTGAATGCTTTGAGTAATTCTCGCATCTAACAGATACTTCTGATCCTGACTGAAATTTACACGACGTCCTTTAACTGCCTGGAAAACATCTTGTGAGAGCAAAAGCTCCTCCTTTGGCAATGCTTCATCCTGCCATTTTTTTTCAATGAGTTTCTCCGTCAGGGAATCATCTGTCAAAATATCTTCTGCTCTTATGGGTTGGTCGCTATTTTCCATTTTATTCTATTCCATAATTTTCCAAAAACCAATATACTATATTCGCAACAATTGAGGAGTAGGTATATCTATTTTAAAATTCATTCTATTCGTCCGGATAAAAAAACAAAATAAGCGAAACATTATTGGCTTTCAGCTCTTCCCTTATTGTTTTTACTGAACGGTACACCAAGGTTCTGACTGACTCAACAGAAATATCCAATATTTTTCCTATTTCTGAATACGACAAACCTGTTTGAAATCGGAGATTGAGAGCTTCCTGTTGCCGGTCAGAAAGCCGATCGATTGCTTTTCTGATCCGAACTAAATTTTCTTCCTTTTCCTCAAGCAGTTCTTCATCTGACGATGTTGATTTATGCTCATCCTCGTCCTTAATTTTTGAAGAATAAACTAAATTCAATTTTCCATTTTTTGGCAACTGGATTTTACGCTTCAACGCTTTAAACAGATAATTGCGAATGTGATCATTATCAGACAAAGTCTTCCGGTACTTATAAAGATCAAAGAAAAGATCATGAATACAATCTTTCACCAAATCCTGATCTTTGGAATAAATTGATCCAAACGAAAAAAGAATATCTGCATACTGCAAATAAAGTTCATGAAATGCCTGAGTTTCTCCAGCCTTTATCCTTTTCCACAGTAAATAATCTATATTGACTTCTTTTTGCATAAATTGAAAAGCCTGTCGTAAAATATATGAAATTTAGAATTAAAACGTAAAGATATTCAAAAACTTTTGATGATGTCTTCAATCAACTACTGGCTGTTTTTTGGTCAATTTTAGAAAAACATCTTCTGTGACTTTAAACGCAGCCCCATGTCTGACTCCTTTCGGAAATGAAACGAGATCGGAAACATCTTCCCAGTCAACCATGTTTTTTGAACGAACTGCGCCGTATTTGTGTTCGGTATATTTGTCGAAATACACATATACGAAATCACCAACTTCCAACGCAGTCGGCCCTTCTGCCCAGTATTTTCCTGTTATCGGTTCCGAAACCTTTACAGGATAAGGCCCTGATGCTTTATCCGAAACCGTAATCCTGATATTCTTTTCAGGTGGATTGGGATTTTCATTTTTCAGGAACATATAAAACTGATTATTCTTCGGAAGAATATTCGCGTCAATCACACTGAAATCAGGATTAAAGAACATCTCAGTTGGACTGAAAGTTTTAAAATCAGTTGTTTTCGTGCAATACATGCGATGATTCAGTCCTTTTTCACGTTCGGAAGACGCAACATCCGAATGACGATCGGGAATGGTGGTTGCCCAGAAAATAATGTATTCGCCATTTGCCGGATCGTATGCCATTTCAGGAGCCCAGCTGTTTTTGGCGGTTGGTTCGTGTTCCATCACCGGAATTCCCTTTTGTTCCGACCAGTTCATCAGATCAGGCGATGAAGCATAACCAATTTGTTTGTCCCACCAGCCGCTGGTCCAAACCATGTGAAACATTCCATCTTTTCCCTGAAGAATAAATGGGTCGCGCATCAGTTTGTCGTTTCCTACAGTTGGTGCCAGATAAGATTTTCCTTCGTTTAGTGGTGTCCATGTCAGACCATCGGTACTGTATGCCAGGTGCAGACCATCCTGACCATTGTCAACAAAATACGAAAACAAGTAAACCTCTTTTTGAGCCAATGATGTAAGCGAAAAGAGGCAAAACGCCAGCACTACCAAACTTCGGAAACTATTCATTTTCATAAACTCCATGTTTTTTGCACAATTCAATAAATTTCAGCACCCGTTCGGACAAAACATCGTTTTGAAGGATATGCGCCGGGGCAATCATGTATCCGCCACCTTTTCTCAAAAACCTAATTTTTTCGATGATGTCACGCTCCAATTCATCATCGGTTCCGTTTGGTAATTGCTCCAGGCATCCTGTGGATTAGTTGATGGGGGATTTAGCGTTTCCATTTTTCCGAGCCGACTGGTTGGTTTTTACTGATTCTATTTGGGTTCAAAAGTAGCAACTGTTTAGAAGCAAAATACAAAGATGGTGTTTTTAAAAACGACTATACAGGGAGTGAATATCCGTTTGCTGCTTGAGAACAACCAGAAGACATCCAACCATTTCACCATTGGGTAAAAAAAATGTTCGGTTCATAACTTAAGTATTCCAGTTCGCGTTGTGAAAATAGCTGGAAGCGTCCCAGCAATGGGTGCAAAGTTTTTCTTTGAGTAACTCAACAGCCTCTACCAGGTCTTCCAGCTTTTGAAATTTCAGGGACGTAAGGTCCAGGTTATTAGGGATATGTATCATTATTGGCCAGTGCGTCCTCACATTTAGTGGTTTCCGTCCACATTAATTCCCTCGTAAAACGATGGCGGATACCCGTAATAGACCCAAAAGAAGGAACAAACCTGCATCTTGCCTTAGCAAATCTTCACCACTTCAATGCCCAATATTTGCCCGAGTTTTCCGATTTTGTCGGC
>JAUYTA010000543.1 GCA_030695265.1 Bacteroidota bacterium | reverse complement strand
TTGCCGAATTTACAATGTTACAGGCTTCTTCAGGAATCCAGATTTGCTCCGAATCCATTTTGTGTTTGGTCAGATCTTCAACATCCACGCTGCGGAAATTTCCAAGTCCAACATGCAATGTAATATAGCTGAAGTTTACGCCTGAAATCTCCAGTCGTTTCATCAGTTCACGGCTAAAGTGCAGTCCAGCAGTTGGTGCGGCAACAGCGCCTTCGTGTTTTGCGAAAATAGTTTGGTAACGTTCTTTGTCTTCAGGTTGAACCGAACGTTTGATAAATTTTGGAAGTGGAGTTTCGCCCAATCCGTAAAGGGTTTTCTTAAACTCATCGTACGGACCATCGAATAGAAATCGCAGTGTACGTCCACGAGAGGTGGTATTGTCGATTACTTCGGCTACCAGTAAATCATCTTCGCCAAAATACAATTTGTTACCGATGCGGATTTTACGGGCAGGATCGACCAAAACATCCCACAAACGTTGTTCGCGGTTGAGTTCACGAAGCAAAAAAACTTCGATTTCAGCGCCGGTTTTTTCTTTGTTACCATAAAGGCGGGCAGGAAATACTTTTGTATCGTTGAAGATCAGCACATCTTTGTCGCCAAAATAGTCAACGACATCTTTAAAAATCCGGTGTTCGATTTTTCCGGTAGCGCGATGCAAAACGAGCAGTTTTGACTCATCCCTGTTTGGAGAAGGATGCAATGCAATTAATTCTTCAGGTAAATCGTATTTGAACTTTGATAATTTCATGCTAATATATTTGTTAATTTATTAAATAGCTACTTCACAGAACAGCCTCTTACGGCTCATTTCTCAATTAGTTACGTTCGCATGGATTTTTTCCATAAAACTTTCCAAATTCCATGCATCTTCCAATTTCATTTCGCCAATCCGTGTGCGGCATAAACCAACCAGATAAGCCCCGCTGTTAAGTGCAATCCCCAAATCGCGCGCCAACGAACGAATGTAGGTGCCTTTACTGCATACTATGCGTAGTACGATTTCTTCCTGCGAAAAGTTAAGGACTTCAAGTTCAGAAATGCTAATTTTTTTTGCCTGAAGTACCATGTCGCTGCCGGCGCGGGCATGTAAATAGGCACGTTTTCCCTCAACTTTTACCGCGCTGAACAAGGGTGGAACCTGATCGATTTCGCCAGTAAAATTGTATAATGCTTTTTCAAGGAGTTCCAGTGTGATATGATCGGTCGGAAAGGTGGCATCCTCGGCGGATTCAAGATCAAATGAAGGAGTAGTTGCACCCAATTTTATTGTCGCTATATATTCCTTTGCCTTTGCCTGATGCAAGTCGATATTCTTGGTTTCCTTTCCGGTGCAAATGATCATCAGTCCGGTTGCTTTGGGGTCGAGCGTTCCGGCGTGGCCAACCTTAATTTTTTTAATTCCGGTTACCTTGTACAATATATTTCGCAACTTTCTAACAAGATCGAAGGAGGTCCAATCCAATTCCTTGTCAAAAAGAAGAACCTCTCCTTTCAGAAAATCATACCCTTCTATGGATCTTTCCATCCTGAAACGCTTTAAAATAAGTGATTTGTAAAAGTGAAACCGGTCAAAATTTCAGGCGGCAAAGATAGCGATTCAAACAGCAATTATGCAAGGAATCGGGAATAAAGCGGAGTTAATTTTGTATTATTTTTCTGATTTTGGCTTTTTCATGATGGCATAAATCTCGAACATAAAACCAAAAAGCACTACCATTGGCGCAAGTGTTATTCTGCGGAAACTAAATATTTCAGGATTAAAAACCGATGGGTCACTGGCTTTTCCGCCGGTCATAAGTATAAACCCAACTACGATGATAACAAATCCGATAACCAGTAATTTCAGGTTTTCTTTGCCCAATGCAAAGCCATCCATATTTTCAAAATATTTTTTTGCCATTTCGTTCAAAATTTTGTGTAAAGTTAGCCGAAAAGTTGAAACGTAAAAACTAATAAAACAATTCATCAAATTTGAGCCGGAGGAATTTGTTGACAGCAAAATAAGTCGAACTCCACGAAATGAGCACGCCAATTAGTAAGTCAGCAACAAAAACCACCGCGAATATTTTATAATCTTCCGTATCAACAATGCCTTTCAGTTCCTGAGAATAGGTAAACATCAGGATAAATAAAAGAATATTGGCCGCCAATGCCCCGGCAATTCCGTAGGTAACGCTTCTTTTTACAAACGGATTCCTGATAAACCTGTTCGTAGCGCCAACCAGCAACATGGTATTGATAATAAACCGCTGCGAATAAATTGAAATCCGGATGGTATTGTTGATGAGCGCCGAGAAAATAAACAACAGTAATCCGGAGAAAAAGACGAGAATTATCCCGATTTTCTTAACATTTTCGTTGATAATATTGACCATGTCGCGCTGAAACAAAACCTCCTTCACCTGCGGATATTCCATAAATTTCTTTTCCAGAACAACCAGTTTTTCAGGAGTGGCATAATCGGCAAGCAATTTCACATCAATCGACGACAGCAATGGGTTGTATCCAAGGAAACCCATAAAATCCTCGCCCAGTTCTACTTTCAACCTTTCGGCAGCTGTTTCCTTGTCGATGTATTCAACTGATTTTACAAAATCGGTTGCTGACAATGTTTTCATCAATCCATCAATTTCCGACTCCTGAACAGCATCGTTTAAAACCAGCGTAAAGCCGATATTTTCGCGTACATATTTGGCAAGTCGTTCCGCATTCAGCAGCACCAGTCCCAGTATACCAATCAGGAACAGAACCTTTGATATACTGATGGTTGAGGTCAGGTATGATCTCGAAATTCGTTTTTTAAGCTTTTGAGGCTGTACTTTGACTGCCATTATTCTTTATTTTTTAATTTGAAAACATAAATCAGGTAACCTGCAATTGCCAAAAGTAACAAGATTGAACTTGCCAGCGAAACTTTATTTCCAATGAAATAGGATTGTGGTTCAAATTTAAATTCAATCTGGTGTGTGCCTGCCGGAATAACCATTGCACGTAGAACGAAATTTACTTGAAAATGGTCTGTTTCTTTTCCATCAATCAGGCTAATCCATCCTTTTGGATAATAAATCTCAGAGAAAACAGCCAATTGTTCGCTACCGGTAACATTTGCCTCGTATTTCAGGTAATTGGGTTTGTATTCAATCAGTTTAATTTCACCTTCTCCTGAAGCAGTCTTGAAGCCGCCCAATTCGTTTTCGAAGCGTTTATTCACGATCGCTGTCGATTTTGGATCAAAGTTTTTCAGCGACATGACTTCCTCATCAGCATTGTCAACCAGTTTAATTTCTTTCACAAACCAAACATTTCCCAGCGCGTGCGAATTTGCAAGCGGCGGACTGTTCAAATCATAAATGTAGTATTTGGTATTCAGCATGTTGATTACGGGCAAAGTGTTCATCACCGAATCAATCAACTCAGGTTGTTTGAACCCGGCAATCAGGGTTTGCATTTCAGGAGTAATAGCGTATGAAATCAATTCATTGTAGCGTTTCATTTTAGCGCCATGATAACCGCCCAACGATTTATGGAAAAAAGGAGTTCTGCCATCAGCAAACGGATTTTGAAGGTTTAGCACCCTGTAATACAAATCTTTGTCTTTTTTGATTTCCTTGTCAACTGTTGCTTCCTTGAAAGGGACTGCCACTTCTTTTTTAGAGGTGAAATGTCCGTTGTTGAAATACTTTTTGTTTACCGGCCACATATCGATCATGATGAGTGCAACCCATAAAACGATGGCATATTGTGCCTTGATCTTTTTGTTCCAGTAAGCCCACAAACCGGCAGCAGCCAATGCTACAAATATAAAAGTGCGGAAAGCATCTGTTCGCAAGGCGCTTTCACGGTCGGCCATCAAAGCGTCAATAAATTGTTGCGGATAGCCGGCCTGCAGGT
>JAUYTA010000538.1 GCA_030695265.1 Bacteroidota bacterium | reverse complement strand
CTCTTTCATCGCCAGCGCCAGAAAATCATTAGGAGTTGGTTTTGGCGCACCTTATCCCTAACCCATAGGTGGCTGTCAAAATCGTAGTAAAGTTACTACGAGTAATGGGTAAGACAGTTTCCTCATTCGTATAAAAAAGTACCTATAAAATATGTTTATTTTTTCTTAAGAAATCCTGCCATCCATATCTTCCCGGTCATATTCCGGTAGCAACGGAAACTTCACCGGTTTTCCATCGCGCTGCGAGCGGTAAATGGCAGTAAACAATTCAACTGTTTTGCGGCCTTCTTCGGCGGTAACCATCGGTTGGCGGTCATTCAATATGGCATCTTTAAAATCTTCGAGTTGCTGTTTGAAATACCAGGTCATCGGGTCAACCGAGTGAAATTCGTCGCTGTCGGCTTTGTTCCATTCTTCCAGTTGGTTTTCTTCGCCCGGGACCGTCCATAAATCAAGTTTGGGAGCTTCAGAAATCGTTGTTTTTCCGGCGATAAACATGGCGCCACCTTCAGGCTGTGAGCCAACAGTCGCGCCATTGCTTCCGTGGATATGTACTTTTCCGTAGATGCCAGGTTTTTGCGAGTTGCTTACAAGAATATTTCCCAGTCCGCCATTTTTGAACATGATGATTGCAACTGCGGTATCTTCCACTTCAATGTAAGGATGATTAATATTGCTCCAGTAGCCAAAAACTTCGTCGATATCACCCATCAGCCATTGCAGTAAATCGAGCTGGTGTGGCGATTGATTGACCAAAACTCCGCCGCCTTCCTGTTTCCATGAACCGCGCCATGCATCGCCCTCAAAATAGGAGCGGTCGCGCCATCCGAGCATTTGAATCGTTCCCAATGCCGGTGTTCCTATTTTGCCTTCGTCGATGGCTTTTTTCATGCGCACAATTGGCTGATACCATCTGCGCTGGCTGATTACTCCGGTTTTGCGACCGGTTCGCCTGGCAGCTTCAATGATCAGGTCGCAATCCTGAAGGGTGGAGGCCAAAGGTTTTTCAATCAATACATGCGCCCCGGCTTCCATTGCCTGAATGGCCGGATCAGCATGAAACGGATGCGCGGTACAAACCACTGCCATCTGAATATTTTCAGCCTTTATCATCTCCTCAATAGAAGAATAAGCTTTCACTCCATATTCATCAACAAACTTTTGTGCTGATTTCGGAGTTCTGCTCCAAACAGCTTTAAAATTCAGTTCCGGTATTTGTAAAATGGCTTTGGCATGTAAATGTGCAATTTTTGCACAGCCGATAATGGCGACATTGATGGTCATAACTGATTGTTTTGGTTGTTTATACTTAATTTAAATGCCGCTGGCTTCTGGCTGCCAGCAGCTAGCCGCAAGTAGCCAGAAGCATTTTTACGGTTTCAGTATCACCTTCATCAATCCGGCTTCCTTGTTGTAAAGGCGATGGAACCAATCGTTGCCTTCTTCCAAAGGTGCAACTTTGCTGATGAGTTGGTCAACTTTTATTTTTCCTGAAGCAATCAATTCAAGGCAAAGCGGATATTCCCCTGCAGAAGCGCATGAACCCTGAACTTTCAGTTGGCGCGTCACCACTTTCTGAAGCGGAAATCTGACTTCCGGAGCCAAATTGCCAACCAAAGTTACAGTGCCGCCTTTTCTGGCACAATCAATTGCAAGATTGACGGTTGTTTCAATTCCAACCACTTCAAAAACAATGTCGGCGCCCCGATTTTCGGTTTCATTCAGTACCTTTTTTATTAATTCAGGATCGTTGGAATTTATGCAAAGATCGGCTCCCAAATCAATGGTTAACTTTAGTTTTTCTTCTATTTGATCAATGGCGATTACTTTTCCGCACCCGGCAGCTTTCAGGGCCTGAATGCAAAGCAACCCGATCATTCCGCAGCCA
>JAUYTA010000527.1 GCA_030695265.1 Bacteroidota bacterium | reverse complement strand
AACTCGTTTTCCAAACGTGTATTTCCGGTCAGGGGCTTCATAAATCTTGATTTGGAAAATATTGGTCAGGCGAGTGTATTTCAAACTGTCGTTGGTACTGATGGTATCAATAAATGCATTTTCAAAAAAATTTCGTGCATTGTCTTTGGTAAACTTTCGCTTGTTACCCGAATATTCCAGTTCATGAATAAACCCAACCCTTGGAATAAAGGCATCTACAATATATTCAGCGCTATCGGCTTCCACCGTTTTTCCCAACCTGTATTCGTTCGAAGTGTAAAAATTATTGTTTTGGATTTTATTTACTGCATCGTCCATTTTGACCGTATAATCCTCTGTTCTATTGTTCTCACTAACGGCTGCAATCCCACCATTCTCCTGCCCCTGCAAACGATTAAAAATAATGTTTGAATGAGAAACAAATGCATTTGAATTGTAGGATGTCACAATTCCAATGTTGTGAAATTTGTTTTCCTGTTTGGGATACTGACCCTGCGACCGTGTTTGGTTGTAAATGAACTCGAAGTTGAGTTTTTGATTCACATTTTGCGAGTGAATAACATTGAACCGCGTTTCGTTCTTCGAACTTCGGTTTTCACTTTGCGTGTAATCCAAAACCGTATAAGGTGTTGTGGTATTAAAGTATTGAATTTGTGAAGGAGTGAGCCAGTATGCGTCGAACGAGCGGGCAAAATAAAAATCGGAATTGAATTTGCGTTTTAGAAAGTCGTTTGTCTGGTAGGCGCCACCATTATTTCCGGTAAAAATATTGCTGATGGTAAGTTGCTCAAACGGATGATAAACATGAAAAAAAGCCAGGGTCGTATCCAATTCCGAAGGATTCATTTTTGCCCCCTGATCGGTTAATTCCCAGACTTTTATAACAGATGGAACACCGGGCTTTTTTGCTTGCTTTTCCGAATCTTTAGTCGATTGATTGGCAGCACCTGTGTTACTTCCGGTATTTCCTCCCATTGTACGTCCGGAAGGTAAACCTCCGGGTCTCACTTGCGCATTGGCCTGAATAACAATCAGAAACACTGCTAAAACTATGTAAATGTATTTTCCAGACATGTAGGCGCAAAGATAATTAAATATGATACCCCATCAATAATAGTCAATAAAAGAAACATGGCTTTAAACAGGAATAAAAAACCCTGATGTAAACATGTAAACCAAACGGATATTTGTCGGAAATATGATTTTATTCTATGCTAAAAAGTGTATTATTTGAAGAAGTTTTCAACCAATTGTTGTTAATTATTGGTTGAGATAGTTTAGATGAATCCACTTTTGTTTTCTTTATATTTGTGCCAAATTGCAAAAAGAATATGGTCTCGAATTACAATGAAGGCTCAATAATAACACTTGACTGGCAGGAACATATACGAAAACGCCCGGGCATGTACATTGGCAAGCTGGGAGATGGCACAGCAGGTGACGATGGAATTTATGTTTTGCTTAAAGAAGTGGTAGATAACTCCATCGATGAATTTATGATGGGGAACGGGAAAAGGATTGAAATACATGTCAGCGATGAACTGGTGACCATCCGCGATTTTGGCCGTGGTGTTCCGCTCGGGAAATTGCTCGACGTTGCTTCGAAAATGAACACCGGGGCAAAATACGATTCCGAAGTATTTAAAAAATCGGTCGGGTTGAATGGTGTTGGCATCAAGGCAGTGAATGCATTGTCGAGCCATTTTTTAATCAAATCGTTTCGTGAAGGCGAAGTAAAAGAAATCAGCTTCAGCGAAGGAATTCTGAGAGAGGAAAACAATGTCACCACAACCGATCAGCCCAACGGTACTTATGTCGCCTTTACCCCTGATCTTAAAATATTTAAAGGTTATCATTACATCGACGATTATGTGATCAATATGATGAAAACCTATTCTTTCCTGAATTGCGGACTGGTAATGGAGTTCAACGGAGAGAAATTTCATTCGAAAAACGGATTGAAAGATTTGCTCGAAGAATATCAGGAATCTGAATCGCTTTATCCGGTTATTCACCTGAAAAACGGCGACATCGAGGTTGCCATCACCCACGGAAATCAATACGGAGAAGATTATTACTCGTTTGTAAACGGACAGCACACCACCCAGGGAGGAACCCATCTGATTGCTTTTCGTGAAGCCATTGTAAAAACCATCCGCGACTTTTACAAAAAGGATTTCGATCCTTCCGACATTCGTGCTTCTATTGTTGCGGCCATCAGTATAAAAGTGGAAGAACCTGTTTTCGAATCGCAAACCAAAACAAAACTTGGATCGAAAGACATTGGCCCCAACGGCCCGAGCGTTCGTAACTTTGTTGCCAATTTTGTACAAAAAGAACTCGATAATTACCTGCACAAGAATCCGGATGTTTCCGAAGTATTGTTGCGGCGAATTCAGGAATCGGAACGGGAACGCAAGGCCATTTCAGGAATAAAAAAACTGGCCAAACAACGCTCGAAAAAAGCGAACCTGCACAACCGGAAACTGCGCGATTGCCGTGTCCACCTGAACAGTACACACGAAGCGCGCGAAAATTCGTCCATTTTTATTACTGAAGGAGATTCGGCCAGTGGTTCGATTACCAAATCGCGCGATGTAAATTTACAGGCCGTTTTTAGCCTGAAAGGAAAACCGCTGAACACTTACGGACTGACAAAAAAAGTTGTTTACGAGAACGAAGAGTTCAACCTATTGCAGGCCGCTCTGAACATTGAAGATAGCATGGACGATTTGCGCTACAACAAGGTGATTATCGCTACCGATGCCGATGTTGACGGAATGCACATCCGCCTGTTGCTCATCACTTTTTTCCTGCAATTTTTTCCTGAAGTGATACGAAGAGGCCATTTGTATATTTTTCAAACGCCGCTTTTCAGGGTTCGGAACAAGAAAGTAACTCACTATTGCTACAACGAAGATGAGCGTGTTTCGGCCATTTCCAAATTGGGAAAAACCGCCGAAATCACCCGGTTCAAAGGATTGGGCGAGATTTCTCCGGATGAATTCAAGAATTTTATCGGTCCTGAAATCCGGCTTGATCCGATTCTGATGAAGAAACATGAATCGGTGCCTCATATGCTTGAATTTTATATGGGAAAGAATACTCCTGAACGTCAGGATTTTATCATTGATAATTTGTATGTGGAAAAGGACGATTTTTAATCCGGATGAACTTGAGCGGGTGACTTAAAGTCACCCGCTCAGTAGTCCAGATAAATAAATATGCAACTGAAGTAAAAGATTGCAAAAACTAAAAATGACTGAAGAAAATATCAACAAAGACGAATTCCAGAAGGAAGAAAAAAAAGACGGTATTGTCTATTTATCAGGGATGTACCAGCAATGGTTCCTTGATTATGCCTCGTATGTAATTCTCGAACGCGCTGTTCCCTATGTTGAAGATGGGTTAAAACCTGTTCAGCGGAGGATTTTACATGCCATGAACATGATGGACGATGGTCGCTTCAACAAAGTGGCAAACATCATCGGACAAACCATGCAGTACCATCCGCACGGCGACGCGTCTATTGGCGATGCCCTCGTTCAGCTCGGACAAAAAGAATTACTGATCGATGCGCAGGGAAACTGGGGAAATATTCTCACCGGCGACAGCTCGGCAGCTCCCCGATACATCGAGGCACGGTTATCGAAATTTGCAATTGATGTTGTTTTCAACCCGAAAACGACCAAATGGAAACTATCTTACGATGGACGTAACCGCGAACCAATCGCACTTCCGGTAAAATTTCCGCTACTGTTGGCTCAGGGAGTTGAAGGTATTGCTGTTGGACTGGCCTGCAAAATACTGCCTCATAATTTTATAGAATTGATTGACGCTTCCATCGCTTACCTGCGTGGTGAAGATTTTGAATTATATCCTGATTTTCCTACCGGCGGATCCGGTGATTTCTCGCGCTACAACGATGGAATACGCGGCGCTTCGATAAAAGTCAGGGCCAAAATTGAAAAGAAAGACAGCAAAACGCTGGTCGTTACAGAAGTTCCGTTTGGAAGGACCACTTCGACACTGATTGAATCCATCATCAAGGCAAACGACAAGGGTAAAATTAAAATCAGGAAGATTGACGACAACACATCAGATAAAGTGGAGATTCTGATTCACCTGATTCCCGGAATGTCGTCGGATAAAACCATCGATGCCCTGTTTGCCTTTACCGATTGTGAAATTTCCATTTCGCCCAACAGCGCCACCATTCAGGATGACAAACCAAGATTTATCGGTGTCAGCGAAATCCTGAAAATAAATACTGACCAGACAGTCGCCCTGCTGAAACTGGAACTGGAAATCAAACGGGGAGAACTGGAAGAAGCCTGGCATTATTCTTCGCTTGAAAAAATATTCATCGAAGAACGCATATACAAGGACAAAGAGTTTGAAGATTCGGCCAATATGGATGCAGCGATCGATCATATTGACTTGCGCCTTACTCCCT
>JAUYTA010000152.1 GCA_030695265.1 Bacteroidota bacterium | reverse complement strand
TGATCGGGTGTTAAAATAGTCAGTTTAACGCCGAGTTGTTCAAGGTGTAAACGGGCAACTTCCTCATCGAGTGCTTTTGGCAAACGGTAAACATCTACCGGGTAATCTTTTTCCCAAAGTTCGAGCTGTGCCAATGTTTGGTTGGTAAACGAGTTCGACATTACAAACGATGGGTGGCCGGTGGCACAACCTAGGTTCACAAGGCGGCCTTCTGCAAGCAGAAAGATGGAATGTCCATCAGGATAAGTATATTTATCGACCTGCGGTTTGATATTTGTTTTGCGGATGCCAGCCCATTTTTCGAGGCGGACAACCTGAATCTCGTTGTCGAAATGGCCGATGTTACACACAATAGCCTGATCTTTCATGGCAGCGAGATGTTCTCCGGTGATAATATCCTTGTTGCCGGTAGTGGTCACAAAAATGTTTCCTTCTGAAACAGCATCTTCCATGGTTTTCACTTCAAAACCTTCCATGGCAGCCTGAAGGGCGCAAATCGGGTCAATTTCGGTCACAATTACACGGGCTCCGTAACTGCGCATCGAATGTGCACAACCTTTGCCAACATCGCCGTAACCTGCAACAATCACCACTTTTCCGGCAATCATTACATCGGTTGCGCGTTTAATTCCATCGGCCAGCGATTCGCGGCAGCCATAAAGGTTGTCGAATTTCGATTTGGTAACCGAATCGTTTACGTTGAAAGCAGGAAACAACAGTTTGCCTTCATTTTTCATTTGGTACAAACGGTGAACTCCTGTAGTCGTTTCTTCCGAAACACCCTTGATCAATGGCGCCTGACGGCTCCAGCGCTGAGGATCGAAAGCCAGTACTTCTTTCAACGCATTGTTCAGCTCAATTTCATCTTCCGCTTCAACCGGCAGGTCGAGAATGGATGGATTTCTTTCGGCTTCATAACCGCGGTGAATCATCATTGTGGCATCACCTCCATCGTCAACAATCAAATTAGGTCCGAGGCCGTCGCCAAAATCGAGTGCACGCTCGGTACACCACCAGTATTCGGCCAACGATTCGCCTTTCCATGCAAAAACCGGAATTCCGGCAGCAGCAATGGCAGCGGCAGCATGATCCTGTGTGCTGAAAATATTACAACTTGCCCAGCGCACTTCAGCGCCGAGTTCAACAAGTGTCTCAATCAATACAGCGGTTTGTATGGTCATGTGGAGCGAACCCATGATGCGCGAACCTTTCAGCGGTTTGGCTGCGGAATATTTTTTCCTGACAGACATCAGTCCGGGCATTTCTTTTTCTGCAATTTCAATCTCTTTCCGACCGAAGGCTGCAAGCGATATATCTGCAACTTTATAAGTCGTTTGTTCCAGTGTTATTGTTGTCATTTCTGAAATTTAAATTTTGACTGCAAAGATAATCAAATCAAGATATTTATTTTGCTTTAGCAGAGAAAGCTGATGTCGGCAATGCCAGCCTTTTTATCAAGGGAATCACCATGGACCAGATGCACTTCAGGATAGTTCTTATTCAGGAAATCTGTTAAAAAAGCAAAAGTACTATTGGCAATCAGCCTGTTGTCGTTTGGCATCTGGTTATAGACCACCGTATGCAGATGAATTTGATGATACCGGCAAATTTCAATGCTCAGCAATGTATGATTGATACTTCCCAATTTTGATGAACTGACCAGGATCAGGGGCAACGCGTATTCTTTTAAATAGTCGATGGTCAGATAATCTTCGGTTAACGGAACCATCAAACCTCCGGCTCCTTCGGTGAGCATCATGTCGGCGTTGCATAAAAGCTTTTCGGCTGATCGCCTGATTATGTTTAAGTCGAGAGGTATATTATCAATTTTGGTCGACAGGTGCGGTGATGCCGGGTAAGAATACACAAAAGGACAGGTTGTTCTGTCGACATCTTCGGGAAGAATTTCACATTCCATGATCCGCCGGTGTTCCAGTATATCTTCTGAAATGCCGGTGCAGCCTGTCTGAACAAGTTTCGAAGTAATGACCCTTATTCCCGACTTGTTCAGGTGATAGGCCAACAATCCTGTGAGGTAGGTTTTACCGCAATTGGTATCGATACCGCTTACAAAATATTCAATTTTTTTCATTTTAATTTTTTCGTGCTATGATGATAATCGGGTGGTAGGTCAACCTCACTGTTTTGTCTTCATTCCCAAATAGCCGACAATAATTTTCGTTGAACAAACGGAGTTTTTCTTTTCCCAAAAAGCAGGGTTTCAGTCCGTTTACACCGGTCATTTTCATGTGTTTCAGTACGGCATTCGGGGTGTCGAACCGCATTTGTTGTGTCCATTCTTCTGCAACAATCAACTCGAAATTTGATTGAACCATGCCCAACAGTTCGTGCAGGGTTTTATAATTCAGGCCCACGTTTAAGGTCGTCTTTATTTCGCTGAAATTATTTTCGCCAAAAGTGCTAAAAGCGAAAATGCCGCCACTTTTTAGCAAGCTGTATATCTTCGGGATAAAAGTTTCAATATCATTAAACCACTGAAAACTGGAAGCCGAAAGAACGGCATCCATGTTTTCGGGGAAAGTCATTGTTTCTGCATCAGATGCAATGAACCTGAAATTATTGAAATTCAGGTTGTAAGTTAACTGCCTGACTTCGTCGAAAGCGGCATCAATCATGTCGTTCAGCAAATATTCGCCAACCGAATACTTGCTGAGTATCCTTTGCGTAAGAAACCCGGTTCCACATCCGATTTCAAGGATACGGTTAAAATGCATTTTGTCGGTCCCGGGAATCAGGTCAGCAAGCTTCGATGCGATCTGTTTCTGGACGGTAGCCTGCAAATTATATGTTTCAAAGCTCCTGCGAAAACGGTTTTGGACGTTTTTTTTGTCTGCAACAAATTTCATTTATAGCGCAATTATTTGTTCCCATTTGTCGAAAATCGCAAAGGGGAAATGTGGTACATCTTTTCTTATTATCCGTGTCCGGCTGTTCCAATAGTTCTCCTGACTTGCAGGGGTAAAAATCAGGTCATTGCTCCCAATCAGGGCACAATCAAAAGGCATCTCTGCTGATTTTTCCATCGATATTTCTTTTTTCAGGTTGGACAATTCCCTTTTCTGGTTATCGACATCTCTTGCGGGAAAGCAGTTGCTCATCTGGCTGTATTGCTTTCGTCCGCCCGACATTCGTATATTGAATTTTTCGCGGTTATCCATGCTCCAGGTATCCAAGGTGGCATTAAATATTATAGGTGGAATACCGTAATTTACATCGATTGGCTGTTGAGTTCCGTTAAGGGCAATGGCTTTGGAAATGGTCAATCCCGAATTGTTAAGCAATTTTGCCGCAGCCCACACTCCAAGCGACCAGGCTACCACATAAATGGCTATGAATTCATCAAGCTGTTCATCCAGGGGTGAAATTGGATTGTAATCATTCAGCATACAAATATCAAAATCACCGGCATCAAGTTGGCTGACTGAATTTTCATCCATTCCCCAGCCATTGAAAAACAGGATACAGTTTTGGCTTCCTTGCCTGTTTATCCAGATCTTATCCATTCGATTTCAGTATGTTTTTAATTGGCATTAACTGATCAATACTCATATCCGCGCTAAGTGAAAAGCGCAATCGGGCAGTCCCTTCAGGAACAGTAGGATACCTTACCGGCAAAACATTGAAGCCGTGCTGTTTAAGTTTGAGGGATGCTGCAACAGTCTCCCGGTTTGTCCCAATGACGAAAGGGATAATATGGCTTTGTGGTTTCGTGTCGAGCAACCGTGCGAACTGTGTACTGACGAGCTTTAGTTTTTCCCGCTTCAGATGAAACTCAGGCAGTTTTTCAAAAAGAAATCGTGTCCAGGCCAGGTTTAGCGGCGGCAAAGCAGTGGTGTAAATCAGCGAACGCGAATGGTTGACAAGGTACTGTTTGAACAGGTTGTTGCATACCACAAAAGCCCCCAGGGAAGCGAGCGCTTTTCCAAACGTACCTACAATAAAGTCAATCTCTTTAATTACTTCCTGCTCCTCTGCGCAGCCCAATCCCAGTTGCCCCTTTACCCCAAATGCATGGGCCTCATCGATATACAAAAAACAATTGTATTTTTTTTTCAGTTCAACCAACTGCTGCAAGTCGGTGCAATCGCCATCCATGCTAAAAATACTTTCACTAATAATGAATACATTCCCGTATTGATTTCGATGCTTCATCAGCAACTTTTCGAGATGGGAATAATCAAGGTGCCTGAAGCGCATGAAAGTTGCCGGGCACAGCTTTACACCATCAATTATACTGGCATGCACCAGCTTGTCGGCAACAATTAAGTCTGATTTTACGGCCAATGACGAAATGATCCCAATATTCGCGTTGTAGCCGCTATTGTACAAAAGACAGGCTTCGGTGCCATAACTTCGTGCAATCAGATTTTCGAGCATGGTACATTCGGTGAAGTTTCCACTTTGCAGGCGCGACGAGCAAGAGCTGAACCGGTAAGCCTTGCTGCCGGATCGCGAGAGAAATTCGTCCAGCAACCCATTGTCTGAATTCAGGCCCAAATAATCATTCGAGCATAAATTGATCAGGTTGGCCGCATGGCCTTCCGGAAGGACCCGCAAGTTGAAAGCATTTGACAGGTCTTCCAGTTTTTTTTGATATCTGTTAAGTTCTCCCATAAATTTTCTTAATTGTCCCGCATATCCCTTTGGTCAGGTGCGAGAGCTCATCGTCCGAAATAATAAAAGGCGGCATTGTATAGATGAGTTTTCCAAATGGGCGCAACCATATCCCCTGTTCCACGAATTCACGCTGAACCATTTTCATATCGACCGGATCTTTCATTTCAACAACGCCGATCGCACCCAAAACCCTGACATCATTTACTGCTTCCAATTCCTGAAGTTCGGGCAAGGTCCTGTTCAGATGGTTTTCTATTCTCGTCACATTTTCCTGCCATTTGCTATCGAGCAGCAACTGGCAACTGGCCAGGGCGACCGCGCAAGCCAACGGGTTGCCCATAAATGTTGGCCCGTGCATAAAAACACCTGGTTCGCCTTCGGAAATAGCTGTGGCCACCTTTGAACTGCAAAGTGTGGCAGCAAATGATAAATAACCTCCGGTGAGCGCTTTCCCGAGACATAAGATATCAGGCGATATCCCGGCATGTTCGCAGGCAAAAAGTTTTCCGGTACGACCAAATCCGGTGGCAATTTCGTCGGCAATCAACAATATGTCGTAATGCGAACAGAGTTCTTTAACTTTTTTCAGGTAATCAGGATGATAAAACCGCATGCCCCCTGCCCCCTGAACAATTGGTTCGAGAATAAATGCGGCAATCTGTTGGTGCCCCTTTTCAAGGAACTGTTCCAACTCTTTCGTATCACCTGGGTCGAATGCTTCGTTGAACTTCGATTGCGGCGCAGGTACAAAATCGTAGTGGGGCAGATATTTGCTGAAAATATGGTGCATTCCTGTTTGCGGATCGCATACCGACATTGTATGCCAGGTATCGCCGTGATATCCATTTCTAATGGTCAAAAACCTGCTTTTGGTTGCCTTGCCTTTGGCATACCAGTACTGCAAAGCCATTTTCATAGCCACCTCTACGGCGACCGATCCCGAATCGCAATAAAATATATGCTCCAATCCTTCAGGAACTATCTGCAACAGCTTTTCTGCCAGTTCTATGGCCGGGCGATGGGTCATTCCGCCAAACATTACATGTGTCATGGCTTCTGCCTGTTGCCTGAGCGCAGCGTTTAAGACCGGATGATTATAACCATGAACAACCGACCACCACGACGACATGCCGTCGATTAAGCGGCGATGATCTTCCAATTCGATGAAAACCCCATCAGCACGCGCTACGACATAACAATCGGATGCCTTTGTTGCCGAAGTGTACGGATGCCAGATATGTTTCTTGTCAAATTCAATCAGTTGGTTAATATCCATATTAGTCAATGGTAAAGCCTGAGTTGGTGAAATCGCGGATGTCGTCATCAACATTCGACCCGATGGTTGTAAGATAATCGCCTGTTAATGCTGAGTTTATGCCGGCATGTAAAGCTTTATCCTGAAAATGCTTTATTTGAAGCCTTCCTCCGGCAAAGCGCAGCTTCGCTTTGGGGTTGAGAAACCGGAACAAGGCAATGGTGGTCAGAATCTCTTCCTCTGACAATGGTTTGGCATCCTGCAAAGGGGTTCCCTGTATGGGTGTAAGGATATTGATTGGAATGGATTGCACCCCTAAATCGCGCAAAGCGATAGCCAACTCCACACGATGCTCCATCGTCTCGCCCATTCCGATAATTCCTCCTGAACAAATTTTCAGACCTGTTTTTTGCGCTTTTTTGATTGTTTCTATCTTTTCTTCGATGGTATGAGAGGTGCAAACACTGGCGAAAAACGAAGGGGCAGTTTCCAGATTGCAATGGTAGTGAGTTATTCCCGCCTCATTTTTCAGGCGGATTAGCTGATGTTCATCTATCAGCCCCATGGAAGCGCATAAGCTGATCTTACTGTTTCCCTTAATCTCCTTATAAATCGGGATCAGTTGGTCGAGTGTTTTATTACTTACCCGCCGTCCGCTTGTGACAAGTGAATGGCGATGAACCCCCCGGGACGCGTTGAAGAGCACTTCTTTAATAGTCTCATCCTTATCAACCAACTCATATTCTTCAACACCGGTTTTATACCAAGCAGATTGACTGCACCATTGACAATCCTGCTTGCACGCCCCCGATTTCGCATTTGTAATTGAGCATAGGACAAACGAATTGCCACAAAAATGTTCGCGAATTTCATCAGCTGCTTTGTACAAGGCTTCTTTGTCAGTTGCCCCAATCAGGCTTAAAGCTTCATCATAACTTAAAGCATCGCCTTCAAGTACTTTTTTCTTTAGTATTTCTATCATAGTTAAGTGTATAAAAAACAATGTCCGAACCCTGCAATTTGCAGAATACGGACATTATTCAGTTTAAACGAATATTTATACTTTGGGTAACAATCTTTCTCAATGGTTATTATATCGAACTTCAGGAGCAAACCTGTCAACCAATCGGGCAATCCTTCCTTTTCCTGATACAACTCTTTTTCATTCGCAGACGAACCACTGAGCTGATCATGCACACGGATGACCGACTTGTTCCCGCGCAGGGAAGCGATGCAAATATCAACCGAAAGATGCGCGATTTTGATCACCTTGTGCAGGCTGGCAAAAACGGCATAATCTTTCCTCTTCCATTCAGAAAAGACAAGATTGTATTTCGATTTATTTTTTTGATCCTTCATTGGGGGGCAAAACTAGATAAAAAATTTTTATGGGGACAAGCAATAGGTAAAAACCTTATACGAGCCATCATCTTTTATTTGGTTTGTTATTCTGCCTATTGTGTAGATTCATAAATGACATTTTCAATTTTCTGATAAAAAATCGGATAGTTTACTTTTTAATGGCTGAATCTCTATATCTATAGTTGCCCATAAAATCTCATCCTTTATTTGATAATATCCACTCTTCTCTCTCATAAATTAGGATTTTATCTCTATCTGCACTATTTTGAGCATATTGCATTAATTGACCTTCTTCTACCAAATCAATTTTTCTACCAGTCAATGATGTTAAATCATTAATTATATGTATGTATTTTAACAATGTTATTTTTTCATTTGGACTAAAGTTTACCAATATATCAATATCACTTCTAACCGTTTCTTCCGAACGAGCATAAGAACCAAATATCCAGGCTTTTTCTATTGGTTGATTATTAAAATATTTCGTTAATTTATTTATTATCGTCTGATTCATATTTTCATTTTTTCAAAATTAATAAATTCGTCATACATCTGTATGTTGTTTCAACAATTTGATGTCAACATAGTTCTGTGTCCCGTATAGAGAGCCCGGTTTGATTAGAGGTTATCCTGAAACCATGATATGGTATCCGTTTTATCTTTTACCAACTGATCTTTCAAAGCATCAATCGACAAAAATTTCTGTTCTTCCCTAAGTTTTTTAAAAAATACCAATTCAATGGCTTCTCCATAGATATCTGATTCAAAATCGAATATGTGAACTTCAATGCTCCGGTTATCAGCGTTGTTGTTAACAGTAGGCCGGCTTCCAATGTTCAGCATTCCATTAAATTTCTGGTTCATAACGGTTATTTCTACAGCATATACACCGTATCCGGGAATGATTTTATCGGGATCGGAAGTTTGAATGTTTGCTGTTGGAAACTGAATTTTTCGCCCGAGTTTTTGTCCTTCAACAACAGTACCGTGCAGTGTGAACGGATAGCCCAGAAAAGCATTGGCTGCATCAAAATCTCCTTTCTGAATGGCTTCGCGAATTTTTGTTGAACTAATTTGGGATTCGTTCATCAGCAGTACATCCAGTTTCTCAATTTCAAATTCATGGCGTTCGGCACATTTTTTCAGAAATTCAAAATCGCCCTGACGGTTCTTCCCGAATTTATGATCGTAACCTACCACCAGAAATTTTGTGTGTATCTGGCCAACCAGCACTTGTTCAACAAATTCTTCATAAGTCAGTTTCGAAAATTCAGTAGTGAAAGGATAAATTATCAGGTGATCGATACCGGATTGCTCAAACAAAACGATCTTTTCTTCCAGAGTAGTTAAAAGGCGCAAAGTGGTTTCGCCCGGAGCAACTATTTTGCGCGGGTGCGGATCGAACGTGAAAATAACAGATTCACCGTTGATTGTTTTTGCCAGATCGTGCAGCCTGGCTATAATTTTTCGGTGTCCCAAATGAACTCCATCAAAGGTTCCGATTGTAAGAACAGGGTTTTGGGCATGGAAACTATTCAGGTTTCGGTGTATCTTCACAAATTGAAGGATTAAAATTCGGGTCAAAAATAGTTATTTAAGGTGGCAATATTGAAAAAGGAACAACCGTTCGGTTGAAATTATTATTTTTATGCCCTCCAATTATTGTAAAAAGTAGTACTGTGAAAAAAATATTTCTGATTTTTCTTGTTCTTGCAGCTTTTATTTCTGCCTGCAAAAAACCAAATGGATTCGTTATTAGCGGAAAAATTACCAATGCCGAAGAGAAATATCTCTATCTGGACGAGTTGAAAGTGGCTGCCAGTGTGCCGATCGATTCGGTGAAATTGAAAAAAGATGGATCTTTTGAATTCAAAGGAAAAATCAATTATCCAAATTTCTTTCTGTTGCGCCTTACTGACCAGAATTTTCTGACTCTGTTGGTCGATACTACCGAGAAAATTACCGTTTATGGCGACGCTGCAAATTTCTCGCACGACTATATCGTTGAAGGATCACCAGGCTCATTGTTGGTTCAGGAATTGAACAACCGGCTTACAGCGACAAAGCACAAGCTGGATTCCATTCGTTCGAGATTGGTTGTTTTCAGAACACGTGAAGGTTATGGCACAGAGAAAACCAGGTGGGAGCAGCAATTGATTGAGATTAAAAAAAGTCAAATACAATATTCAACCGATTTTGTTCAGAAACATCCCTTTTCGATGGCATCGGTGCTGGCTCTTTATCAGAAGTTTGATGACTCAAATTATGTAGTCCAGGATTTGCAATCGTTAAAAGTTGCTGCATCGGCGTTGAACTCTGTATTTCCAAAATCGGAGCATGTGAAAGCATTGTATGCCAATACGATGAGGTTGATGGCTGATGAGAAAAACAGCAAACTAAGGGAGTTCATTAAAGAACATGGTACAAACTCGCCTGATATCAATTTGCCAGATTACAACGGGAAGGACATTTTACTTTCGTCACTTCGCGGCAAAATTGTGTTGATTCAGTTCTGGTCGGCCAAAGACCGTGCTTCTCGTATTCAGAACGAAGCCTTAACGGAGCTATACAGTAAATACAAATCGCGGGGTTTCGAGATTTATCAGGTAAGTGTTGATAACGAGCGAAGTGCATGGATTGATGCCATTGAGCAGGACGGACTAAAATGGATAAATGTTGGCGATATGAAAGGTAGTATGTCGGCTTTGCATAACTATAATATACAGAAAATTCCTTCAAACTATATTCTTGATAAAGAAGGGAACATTGTTGCAAGAGACATACAAGGGCCGGAACTTGACAAGCTGATCGGCAAACTTTTCAGATAATGAAGTCTCAGGATAAAAAGGCATATTTTGTATCTGATGTTCATTTGGGCGCTCCCGCTTTAAATAACAATAAAGAGCGCGAACTGGCCTTTGTAAGCTGGTTGAACGAAATTAAACACGATGCATCGCACTTGTTTCTGATGGGCGATATCTTCGACTTCTGGTTCGAATACAAAACGGTTGTTCCGCGCGGATTTACCCGTACTTTGGGTAAAATTGCCGAAATTTCTGATTCCGGAGTCGAAGTACATTTTTTTACAGGAAATCACGATGTCTGGGTTTTTGATTACCTACCTCAGGAACTTGGAATGATATTACACCGCGACGAATTCAAAACAGAACTTGGAGAAAAGAAATTTTTCCTGGCGCATGGGGATGGCCTCGATTTGTCGGACAAAGGTTATTTATTCCTGAAAAAAATGTTTACCAGCAAAATACTTCAATGGATGTTTGCCAGGATCCATCCCAACTTTTCGCTTTCTTTTGGTCACCGTTGGTCAAAACATTCCAGAATTTCAAAAGGAATTTCCGGCGAAAGTTTTAAGGGTGCAAATAAGGAAGGAATGTTTATTTTTGCGGAATCAATTCTCCAGACGGAAAAGTTTGATTTTTTCATTTTCGGGCATCGGCACATCATGGTGGATTGCCCAATTGGTGAAAATAGTCGTTTTATCAACCTGGGCGACTGGATCAACCACTTTTCATACGGGGTATTCGATGGGAAAGAATTTGAATTAAAACAATTTAATTATCAAGGCCCGCGTGGCCACTGAAAATAGTATTATGACAAAACGGGTATATACAAAAATTGTTGGAACAGGAAGCTATATTCCTTCACGTACGATTGGGAACGATTATTTCAGGAATTATACTTTTTTTAATTCCAAGACCAAACTGCCACTGGAAAAAACCAATGACGAGATCATTCAGAAATTCAAGGAAATAACCAACATCAGCGAACGCCGCTGGATTACTGATGACCTGTTAAATTCTGATATGGCTGCTCTGGCTGTTAAGGATGCGTGCGAATCGGCAAATATTGATCCTGAAACACTTGA
>JAUYTA010000523.1 GCA_030695265.1 Bacteroidota bacterium | reverse complement strand
CAGTGCCGTGGTGCTTCATGTGCTGGTTGTGCCACTTGTCGTAGGGTGTAAAAGCCAGTATTCCGAAAAACATTCCAACCATCCGGTTTATCTTTTGCGATTTAAAATACGATCCGTGTCCGCAATCGTGGAAGATAATGAACAGCCGAACCAAAAAACCTGCAGCCAGTACAATTAAAAAGGCAGTCAGCCAGTACGAGACGGAAAGGCTGAAATTAATTAATACCCACAATCCAACGTACGGAATAAATGTATTGGCTATTTGCCAGATACTTCTTCCGAGACTGGGAGATTGATATTTTTCTATTTTTTTGCTGATTGCTATCCAGGGATTGACGTTATTATTTGTGTTTTCTGAAGGATTCATCTTGCTTTCATGTTAAAATTCATACACTCGTCTGTTAAACGAATATTGCTGACCCTAAGTTCTGGGTTTTTATATTAAAAGCGGTTAGCCCTGGTAAAAACTATATATTTTGAAAGTCTCAATGGACTATTGGATTTAAAACCTGCATTTCATCACCCTGCATTTACCCAAAAAATCGCTTAATTTGTACATCAAAATTCCCCATCCCCGCTGGGCTGGAACTATAATTTTAAAATTATGACATCCAAAATCTTCGCAGCAATATTGATTTTCATACTTTTTTTGTCGTGTGCAAAGAAACAGGAACTCATTAAAAATTCTGAACGATTGACCGATATTCAGCGCATGTTGTCGGTACAGAAAGAACTGACTTCGAATAGTCAGATTCCAATCTGGGATATCTTTGACCGGCAACTTTCTTCCGAAGAAAAACAGGCGATGGAGTTTTTATATGCCTATATGCCTTTGAGTGATCTGGCAGATTATCAGCCAGATTTTTTCCTGAAAAACACTCAATTCAGCCTGAAAGCCCGTGCCGAAATGCCCTGGGGGAAGACCATTCCGGAGGAAGAATTCCTGCATTTTGTGTTGCCTCTGCGCGTGAACAACGAAAATCTGGACAATTTCAGGGAAGTGATGTATGATGAAATTACACAGCGTGTCAAAGGAATGGACATGAAACAGGCCGCACTGGAAATTAATCACTGGTGCCACGAAAAAGTGAATTACAGAGGAACCGATTCGCGCACCAGCGCTCCACTCAGCACGGTGAAAAAAACTTTCGGACGTTGTGGCGAAGAATCGACTTTTACTGTTACCGCCATGCGTACCGCTGGAATTCCCGCCCGCCAGGTTTATACTCCTCGTTGGGCTCATTCCGACGACAACCATGCCTGGGTGGAAGTTTGGATTGACGGCAAATGGAATTATCTGGGCGCCTGCGAACCTGATGTTGACCTGAACATGGGTTGGTTCAGCGAACCAGCCACGCGAATTATGCTGGTTCATACCCGCGCTTATGGCCATTATCTGGGAGACGAAAACGTGATTGTTGGAGAAGACCGTTTTTCGGAACTGAACCTGAGTCCGAACTATGCCACCACCAAAAAAGTTACAGTTTCGGTGAAGAATTCCGATGGAACACCTGCCGACAGCGCGAAAGTGGAATATCAGCTTTACAATTATGCAGAATATTACCCGATTGCAAAAGCATTTACAAATACCGCCGGAACGGCCAGCCTGATAACCGGCATGGGCGATCTGGTCGTGTGGGCAGCCAAAGACGGAATGTTCGCCTACAAAAAACTTTCTGTTCCTGAAACTGATACCCTCGAACTGGTGCTCAACCAGATGGTTCCCGCAAACAAAAGTGAGTCTTTTGATTTGGTTCCGCCACATGCCGCCAAAGTAGAACTAAACGTAACCGAAGAAGCCCGAAAAGAGAACGATCGGCGTTTGGCGCTGGAAGATTCGATCCGCAATGCTACAATGGCCACTTTTAAAGATTCGGTTTGGATTACAGAATTTGCCGCCAAAACAAAACTTCCGGTTGACACCATTGCCCGCTTCATCAAATTAAGCTACGGAAACTGGGACCAGATTTCGGTTTACCTTGAAAAGAATTCTTCCCAATATAGAAATACGGTTCTCGAATTGGCCATTCAGATTGCCGACAAAGATTATAGCGATGCGCCCGAATCCATTCTGACGGATCATTTGGTGCAAACAGCAAAATTTGAATCACAAAAGTTGGTTCCCTCGAAAGAACTGTTTACCCGGTATGTTTTGTCGCCCCGGATTGCGCTTGAAAACCTGAGCCCATGGCGAAGCTTTCTGGGCAATGCTTTTGGCGCTGAAATGGCACAATCGACCCGAAACGACATTTCAGGTCTGACCAACTGGATTCGAGAAAAAATCCGCATCAATACTGTTGCCAATCTTCATTCACGTGCACCCATTTCGCCCATAGGCGTTTACAATTTACGGGTGGCCGATCCGCTTTCGCGCGATATTTTCTTTGTTGCAGCCTGCCGTACTTTTGGTATTCCGGCGCGTTTAAATCCTGAAACCCAAATTCCGGAGTACAATAAAAATGGTGAATGGTTGCGTGCCGGTTTCGATCCTGCAGCAGTTTCGCAGCCGGATAAAGGTTTACTGAAACTGACAGACAAAAACAATCCGGTGGTACCGCAATATTACCTTCACTACACCATTGGTTTCCTGAAAGAAGGCTTTTACCGCACGCTCGAATTTCCTGAAGGAGGCAGTCTGACCAATCAGGAAAAACCTGTAGAACTGGAAGTTGGCCAGTACTCGCTTATTACCGGTAACCGTCAGGAAGATGGTTCGGTGCTGAGCAAGTTGACTTTCTTCAGCATTGAAAAAGGTAAATTAACCACCGTTCCGGTTGAATTACGGAAACAGGCCGGCGAGCTAAAACCTTCAGGAAAATTAAATTTGGGGCAGCTGAACCTTGAGAAAGAAGGGAAAGTCGTGAGTCTATCGTCGCTGGTTGCCGGAAATTATTCGGTGCTGGTGGTACTCGATCCGGATAAAGAACCTTCGAAACACATCCTGAACGATTTGGGTCCGTATGTCGATCATTTCAATAAGTGGGGAGGGCAGTTTGTAATGGCCATGCCAGCCGAAAAAGCCGGACAGGCAGGAGTGCTGAAAACCTATCAGTTACCGGCAAAAATGGAAAGCGGTATTGATCCTGACGATCAGATTCTAAATGCGATTTCGGTCATTTATGGTTCCGGACTGAAAGATAAATTGCCTTTGGTGCTGTTTTGTGATGCTTCCGGAAATGTGTACCTGTTTTCGTCGGGTTACAAAATTGGCATGGGAGAACAACTGCTGAAGGTGATTTCGGCCATCGAATCGAATTAAAATCCAATATCATAAACCATAAGCGAATTTCCATGCCTCAGGTAAAGCCTGCGATCATGAATTACAGGATGCGCCCAGTGTTCACCGGTTCCCTGCGAAATATCGAATTTGTTTTTGATGGTAAAATGGTCGGGACCCATGTCAACCAAAGCCAACTGGCCTTTTTCGCTGTAGCAATAGTACAATCCGTCGGCATAGATAATTACACCATTGCCAAAATCAGCCGAGATTAATTTTTCATTCCCGGTTTTGGTGTCCACAGCATACCAGTCGTTTTTCCGGTAGGTTGACCCGTAGATAAACCCATCATTTATGATTATGCCTCCCATCAGATTCTGTAGTTTTTCGTTTCGCCAGAGTTGTTCAACATTTTTTCCATCGGCGGATAATTTTAAGGCCACCGTTCCGGAGTTCTTTTCGCCCGATGCGCTCGAACAATAAATCACTCCGTCTATATAAACCGGCGTATTGGCGTGTATTTTATTTCTTTGCTGCTGCTCGGTTCTCCAGTATAATTCACCGGTTTCGGCATCAAGTCCAATCACCGACATGGCAGTCATGGTTACAATCAACCTTGTGCCGTTATGATTTGCAATTACCGGAGAACAATAGGCTGCCGGTTCACCAAATCCTTTGCTCGTCCAGATTGTTTCACCTGTAAACCTGTTCAATGCAACCACATTATTTTCTTTTCCGCCCGGCGTGCAAATAATCCGGTCGCCATCAACCAGCAACGATTCGGTCATGCCCCATTGAATATTTTCGGCATCGAATTTTTTCAACAGATTGACAGACCATTTTATAGCTCCTGAAATGGCATCGAAACAGTAAACAACTCCCTGCCCGCTCACAAGATAAACCAATTTGCCAACCACCGTTAGAGTTGACCGTGGACCTGTATAATTTGTAAACCACTCCAATCCGTATTCTTTTTTCCATAAGAGATTGCCTTTCAAATCAAAAGAATAAAGAAATCCGGTGGAATCGGGCATTCCGGTTGTGAAAAGTCTTTCTTCTCCAATACCAACGGAACTGTGCCCGGCTCCAAGTCCGTCAAAAGACCACGACAAGGTTGGACCACCTTCAAGCCAATCTTTTAATAAACCTTTTTCAGAATAAATACCATCGCGGTTAGGGCCGCGCCAATTTGAATAATCGCTGCTCTTTGTGAATGCAAAGAGGATAAACAATCCGAAAAGCGGGATCAACTTATTATTTGCCATGGGACTTTCGTTAAAATTTTCCGAATAAAACTAGAAAAAAAACTGAATATATCCTTTGCCATTTAATAATTTTACCTTTACAATATTATTCTGTAAGCGCTTTTTCTTAAACTTTCAATCTTGGGTTAAACCTTCAGGACAGATAATAGTCAAAAACACTTTAAGTTTTTTCTTTCATACAAGGAATATAAAAAATG
>JAUYTA010000520.1 GCA_030695265.1 Bacteroidota bacterium | reverse complement strand
GTCTTTGCAAACCATATTCAAAGACTGGCAAAAATATTTCAAATGCTCTTCTGAGTTCAACTTCCATTTTTTGATTATCTTTAATCTTGTAAAGATAAAACACTTTTTAAAAATCGGATTTATTTATTTCAAATCCCCTTATTATTGCAGTTAAATCATAATTATTGCAGTTAAATCATATAAAGCTTTGATAAAATCAGTGTTAGCCTCCCTGTTCTGGTTGTATAGGCCTGATTGTCGATAGTCTTTATTTTTCCGCTAAATATAAAAACTCTCCTCCAAAACACATCAATTTCAGAGAATAATTTTTCATAAAATTATCAACGTGCAAACACTTGGTTGATAAATGGCTTAAAACGAGTGAGGGCTTCACTTTTGGAGTGAAGCCCTCACTACTGTATGAAATTCAGACGAACCTTTCCGCATCTTTGTTAAAGAATTCGTTTGCAAAAGAAAGCTGCCGGAGCGTGCCTTGTTTTTTGTTTTGGTGAGCCTCCATTCGTCGAAGAATGTTTAAAAGTGTTGTGATGGCTTCCATTATGTGGGGGCCTTTATTGAGCATTACACATTCGGCTCTTACCGACATGGAAGCATCTGTAATTTCGGCCCGGGTAGCCAAACCTGTTTGTGCAAGATTTTCGAGTATTTGTGTAGCCCAAATTACAGGAACATGGGCTGCTTCGCAAACCCACAGTATTTGTTCCTGTACTTCCGAAATGCGCTCAACGCCAAGCTCAACCGCTAAGTCGCCACGGGCTATCATCACACCAATGTTCGACCATTTCATGGCTGTAAGCAATAAATCTGACAAATTATTAAACGATTCCTTGTTCTCGATTTTCAGCACCATGCCAATATCCATGCGGTTCATGTTCGACAGGGCATCCATCAGTTGCGTCACATCATTAGCGGTTCTCACAAACGAATAGCCAACAATATCAGCATGTTTTGCAATAAAGGGTAAATTACTGACATCTTCTTCTGTCAGCGAAGGAAGTTGCAAATGTGTGTCGGGCAGGTTTATACCTTTCTCTTTCTTTAATTTTGTTCCTTTTGAACTGGCTTTTGTTATTATAACTGTTGCATTTTTGGCAGATATATCCTCAATAACACCTCCAATTTTACCATCGTCAAACCAAATGCGATGACCAACTGCAAGGCTTTCAACAACATTCGGAATGCTCATTGAAACCAAGGCAGCATAAGTTTTTGATGGCTCTTTGTTCTCAATAGCGTCTTTCAGCTCGGCTTCGGT
>JAUYTA010000513.1 GCA_030695265.1 Bacteroidota bacterium | reverse complement strand
GTTCTTCCATTAAAACAGTTGCTCCGCTTTTGGCCAGATTGATTAGCTTTTCGAATGTTTCAACAGGCATCAACTTCACCGGAGGAAGCAAAACGGTCTGGTAATTTGTTCCGCCAGTCTGTATTTTTCCTGATTTGGTTTCAAGTTGGGCAATTTGCCGGTCGGAAATATAATCAAATGCAAATCCCTTTTCGAACAGGTATTCAGCCGATTTGCGGACTGACGAGCCTTTTGCAGCGCCATCAAAATGTAATAACATTGATTTTCCGCGAACTGCATACTCGTCAGAAATCGGGTAATAAAGAAGAATATCGTTGTCAGGTTTTCCGGCCTGTAAAAACGACTGGGCACGGGTAATGTAAGTATTTAAAGTTCCGAAATCGTTCCAGAAAGTATTGGTCGGTCCGAAGTGAACAGCCGCGTAAAACATCCAGCCCGGCCATGAAACATTTTGGGGCGAAAAGGTAGTTCCGTGGTAAAAAACATGGTTGATTCCAGCCAGAAAAAACAAGTCAATCGCATGTTTTACATCCGACAAAGATGCTTCGAAATGATCTTTCAGCCAGGTGGCAGATTCGGACGAAGCCAGTTTTTTGCCCATCACATGCGCCACCGACGAAGCAGTTTTGACTTTCACTATGTCTTCGCCTTCCGTTTCAGGAATATCGGCGGCAGCATATAAATCGAGGATATTGGCCGGAGCTCCGTGTGCCTGGTTGCGGATGATTTTTCCACCGTTCACCGCCCAGTCGTGCCAGCGCTTGGTGTAATTTTCAAGAATCAGATCGGAAATTGTTTCGCGGTAATCGGTGAGCACCCGCTGATTGTATTCAGGTGAGTCCTGTCCCAGCAATGCAGGAAGGTATTCGCGAATATCGTAGCCTCTCCGTTTCTGAAATTCATCGAACATCAGCGGCGTAAAATTGGCTTCGCCGCGCGCATCGTCCACTTCATAAGAGTCGTTGAAATACGAACGCAATCCACTAATATCGTGACCTTTGAATGAATTTGTAAAATGTCCGAGATAATTATCGATCGCTTTGGCCGAAAAATGGTCGATCACATCGCCTTCGCCACCGGGACCGGCGCGTTCAACCATTTTGCCATGCCAGCCTTCGAAAACGGCAAACAATTTCCAAAGTCCGGCAGTAGCTGTCCAGTTTAGTTTTCCGTCTGATCCAACTTTATCAGTGAGATTCAGTATTTCACCTTTATCAGAATAGGCCATCAGCGCCTGAAGCGGCATTGGATTTGGATAACGCACCTGATCGATGGCCCAGTTTTGCAGGCTATCGGCATTGGCGCTTACCGGGTATTTTAGTTGCGAAATCTCCAGATTTTTGCGCCCAATCGTTCGAAGCATTGGCTCCTGAACCATTTCAATTTTCGCCTGAAGCTGTTCGCCTTCCTTCAGAAAATACGATTCAACTGCCATGTATTTGCAGGCATCTTCAGGAGTAACCCACAAACCGCCAAATGGCCAGCCCGAAGCCATTGCGAGGTCGATTCCCATGTCAAGTCGCTTACCTTCCTGAAGTGTATATTTCAGTTGATCCATCCATTCCGGAGAAAGGAACTTGATGAATTTGTCTTCGTAACCATGCACTCCATAAATCGGTGTGATTTCCAAACCGCCCAAACCGGCTTTGGAATAGGCTTCCATCGCGGCTTTCAGATCAGCTGGATTGACACTGTTGCCCATCCACCACCAGCGGCTCCAGGGTTTGGATTCCTGTGTAATTTGCGGCCAACCGGGCTGATTACTTTTTGATTGACTTTGGCCGGGAGTAAAAAACAACATCATCAGTACCAGAATCATTCCGGCAGACAGCAGATTTTTTGATTGTTTATTCATGATCGGTATGGAAAAGATGGTTTATTAAGTTGTTTAAAACGTACGAATTTAATGTCAGCATTTTTATTTAATAGCAACTTAAAACATTATTTACAAAAGAAAACAATCTTTACGAAATATTTTGCGGTACTCTAATTTATTGATAAAAAAAAAGGCTGCCAATTGAAAATGATTCAATTGGCAGCCTGAAATAATTGATATTAAAAAAATGTGCGAGATGCGTTCAAAAAAAGCTAATGGCATCTGACTATGTAAAGATTATCAGCCTTTCCAAAAGTCAGAATCAACCAGCCTGATTCAGTTTATAAGGTTTTTTATCGATTCCCCATTTATTGAATAGCCATTCAACCAACCGATGGTCATAGCGTTGTTGCTCATTTTGGCCCTCTGTATTTTTCACCATATCTATCACCGCTTGTTTAACTTTCTGACTATTTTCGTTGGTGTAATCGATCGCGTTGAGCGCATGAGCACGTACAAAAACATCAGGATATTTTAGCACTTCCAGCATGGCATTCATTCCGGCATCTTTTTCACCCAAATAATACAGAGCTTCGGCTGACACTACCACCACATCGGGGGATGAATCCTTAAGCGATTCTTTTAACTGCGGAATGGCCGATCGGGCATCTTCCTTTAAAATCAGTAATCCGGTTGCAGCCCAGTAACGAATGGCACTGTCTTCATTCTTTAACCATTCAATCATCTGCCCAAGATTTTCCTTTTGACCCAGAGTGGCCAAGTTTGCTGCCCCAACAATATCATTAAAAGGTACATTACTGCTGCGCATGTAATCGTAAAACGACTGATTTCCTGCCCTGATATTACGTTCTCCTTCCGGAATAAAACCGGTATCCAGAATTTTATTGGCCCAATCGCTGTTTGCCTGACGCATCCTTACCAGGACATTTTTGTAAGCCGGATCAACAGCCAGATTATTTACTTCCCATGGGTCTTTTTCAGTATCGTAGAGCTCTTCCGTGGGTTTTGTTTTCCAAAATGCCGATTGAACTTCGTTGCATTCCCCGGCCAGAAAAGCCCGCTCCCATGATCCCATGGACGGCGCCTGCCACAAATAGTTTATGTGTTGACCCGAAATGCGGTAAGGCATGTAATTCCGGATGTAACGAAATTGTTTGTCGCGCACAGCCCGAACCATGTCGTAACGCTCGTCCATTCGTCCGCGGAACATGTAAGCATATTCAGGATCAGCCGTTTTTTGTTTACCCAGAAAAGCATTGCCCTGCAACCATTCCGGAATTTGTTCACCGATGATACTTAGCAATGTTGGTGACAAATCGACAAAACTGATGATACGGTCTACTTTTTCGCCAGGCTTGAC
Organism: Bacteroidota bacterium; assembly: GCA_030695265.1. GTDB lineage: Bacteria > Bacteroidota > Bacteroidia > Bacteroidales > Prolixibacteraceae > Aquipluma. The sequence continues at coordinate 359 of JAUYTA010000513.1, read as the reverse complement.
TGCCGGATAGAGGTTTTTATATTTTTCCGGTATGCGCACCAGAAATGGAACATGGGTACCCGACTCGTAGACAAAACGTTTGCTTCTGCCCAGGACACCCCCATGGTCGCCGTAATAGAAGACAATTGTATTCTCAGCCTCTCCGCTTTCTTCCAGCTCTTTCAGGATAGAACCCACCCATGCGTCCATATCTTCTATTTTATCGTAGTACTGAGCCCAGTCGTGACGCATTTCAGGAGTATCAGGATGATTAGGTGGTAGTTTTACTTTTTGTGGATCGTGACGAAGTTTTTCTGTTTGAATAGATTTATGAATGCTGCTATAATGTGAAATCGTTGAATTATAAACTGCAAAAAATG
>JAUYTA010000511.1 GCA_030695265.1 Bacteroidota bacterium | reverse complement strand
TATTTTTTGTGGGATGATGATTGGAAATCGCGCAAAGAAAATGGAAAATGGAAGGATTTTCCATACTACGGAATGGCAAAAAAGGGTCAGATCGGATTGCAGGATCATGGTGGTCTGGCACAATTCAGAAAAATAAAAATAAAAGTAATAAAGTAGAGCATGATAGGAATGGTTGATTATCATATGCATTCAATCTTGTCGGATGGAAGAGATTCGTATGAAGAAATGGTAAGGGTCGCAATATCCAAAGGTCTGGATGAAATTGGTTTTAGTGATCATGTGTGTCTGAAGCCTGTCGATTGGGCTATCAGCCTGATTGATATTCCGGTGATGACTGAACAAATTATGGATCTGAAAATCAAGTACAAAAATCAGATTAAAATCAGGTATGGAATTGAGATGGATTATTTTCCCGGATCGGAAAAAGAACTGAAAGAATTGATTGAAAGTCTGCCGGTTGATTATGTCATCGGATCGGTTCATTTTATTGGCGACTGGAATTTTGATACCGATCAGTCGCTCTATGGCAAATGGCCAAACGATCAGGTTTATGGCGAATATTTTGAACTGATCCAGCAGGCAGCGACATCAGGGCTATTTGATATTATCGGACATTTGGACATCATTAAAAAGTTCAGGATTTATCCTGAATCGAATCAGAGCAAGCTTTTCGAAGATACCATCAGAATAATAAAAAAACATGATTTGGTGGTTGAATTGAATACCGGAGGAATTGACCGGCCATGTGCCGATTATACACCCGGGCCAAAGCTGTTAGAGATGTGTTACCGTCACAATGTTCCGGTTACATTGAGTTCCGATGCTCATAATGCTAATCAGATTGCACGTCATTTCGAAAGTGCGATTAATTTGCTGACCCAAATCGGTTATCAGGAAATTGTAGGTTTTAAAAACCGCACCAGACGAATGATCAGGTTGTAGCAGAATTTAAAATTAGTTACTCTCCAGAATCCTGAAAATTTCATCCAGACGAGGGGTCAGAATGATTTCTGTACGACGGTTTTTCTGACGTGCTCCCGGTGTTTTTGCTTCGTCAATTGGGAAGAATTCGCCCCTTCCTGCCGAAGTAATTCGTTTCGGATCAACCGATTTGTTTTTAAGCAAAATGCGGGTGACCGCAGTTGCACGCATCACACTTAAATCCCAGTTATCCTTCACCATTCCGGTGCCCCGCATAGGTACATCATCAGTGTGTCCTTCAACCAAAACATTGATATCATTGTTCTGCCCCAGGACTTCTGCCAGGCTTGCAAGCGCCTGCTGACCTTTTGGATCAACTTCCCATTGACCGGTTTTAAACAGAAGTTGTTCATCGAGTGAAACGTAAACTTTCCCGTTTTTCTCATGAATTGTCAATCCTTTGTTGTTGAAGCCAAGCAGCGCATCCATCACTTTTTGTCTGAGCTGTTTTACCGCATCGTCTTTTTGCCTGAGTGCGTCTTCGAGTTCCTTCAACCGAATACTGCGTTGTTCAAGTTCTTTTTGTGCCGATTTAAGAATGTCTTCCCGTTTTTGCAGGTCGGTTTGAGTTTGCTGAAGTTTTTCCATCAACCGTGCTATTTCTTCGGAACTACCTGTTTTTAAGCTATTAAGCTGATTTTCAAGTTCTGAATTTATTCGGCTTAACCTTTGGTTGGTTTCCGATGAATTATTGAGGATGAGTGAGTTTTCGTCAAGTTTTGCTGAAAGATCCGCGATATCTTTCATCTGTTTTTCAATTCTGCCTTGTAATTCAGTATTTTGAACTTTCAAACTCTGATTCTGTTCTTTGAGCGACTCAAAGGTACTGGTCAGTTCATTAAACTTTTTCGATGACACGCAAGAGGTTAACAGAAAAATGACGGAAATAAGCAATATTTTATTCATGGCTTGTGTTATTAGTCGTGTAAATATAGAACTTTGCCTGATCTTTGCCAATAGTTGTATATTTGAATTCAAAATTGAGATTTAATGGTTGATAATACGGGATTTCTTTTGGATCAAATCAATGATCCATCGGAACTAAGAAAGTTGAAAGTTGATCAGTTGCCAGAAGTTTGCGTTGAACTTAGGGAATATATTATTGATGCAGTTTCGACCAATCCGGGTCATTTTGGAGCCAGCCTTGGTGTCATTGAACTAACTGTTGCATTGCACTATGCATTTAATACACCCTATGATCTGTTGGTTTGGGATGTTGGTCATCAGGCCTATGGACATAAGATACTTACTGGACGAAAAGATGTTTTTCATACCAACCGGAAATATAAAGGAATCAGCGGTTTCCCTAAACCATCAGAAAGCATTTACGATTCATTTGGAGTTGGGCATTCAAGTACTTCTATTTCAGCAGCATTAGGGATGGCCGTTGCTTCAAAACTGAAAGGCGAAACGGATCGAAAAATTGTGGCTATTATCGGCGATGGGGCAATGTCGGGCGGAATGGCTTTTGAAGGACTTAACAATGCAGCTGTTAATAATTCTGACCTGTTGGTCATCCTCAACGATAATAATATGTCTATCGACCCGAACGTGGGTGGAATGAGCAACTATTTACTGAATATTTCGAAATCACAAACATATAACCGCATTAAACGTGACATTTGGGACGGGCTGGGAAAACTAAACGGATTTGGTCCTAAAGCGCGCCGGTTGGTTCAGCAAACGGAGAATGCAGTAAAATCAATGCTTCTCAAACAATCGAATTTATTTGAAGGACTCGGCTTTCGCTATTTTGGACCAGTTGATGGTCACGACGTTGCTTATTTGACCGAGGTGCTTGCTAGTTTGAGAAATATTCCCGGTCCCAAATTATTGCATGTGATTACAAAAAAGGGAAAAGGCTTTGAACAGGCCGAACTTCACCAGACTGAATATCATGCACCGGGAAAGTTTAATAAAGTAACAGGGGAACTTCTTGACTGCGAATGTGCAGTAAATAAACCGCCAAAATTTCAGAATGTATTTGGCCACACCATTATTGAGCTGGCTGAAATGAACAACCGGATTGTTGCCATTACTCCTGCCATGCCATCAGGTTGTTCGCTTAATATGATGATGGAAAAAATGCCTCACAGGGTTTTTGATGTTGGAATAGCCGAGCAACATGCCGTTACTTTCTCTGCCGGATTGGCAATTCAGGGAATGCTTCCGTTTTGCAACATCTATTCATCTTTTATGCAAAGGGCTTACGATCAGATAATTCACGATGTAGCCATTCAGAACCTTCAGGTAGTTTTTTGTCTCGATCGCGGCGGATTGGTTGGCGCTGACGGTGCTACCCATCATGGAGTATTCGATCTGGCCTTTATGCGCTCAATTCCCAATATGATTGTTTCAGCTCCGATGGACGAGCTTGAATTACGAAACATGATGTTTACTTCCCAGAATGAGAATCACGGGCCTTTTTCAATCCGGTATCCACGCGGTTGCGGTTGCGTGATCGACTGGCGTCAAACCATGACTGCAATCCCTGTTGGCAAAAGCAGGCAACTTTCGGAAGGTAATGATCTGGCAATTCTAAGCATCGGAACTGTTGGCATCCAAACCAGACGAGTAGTGAATATGCTTCAGAAAGACGGCATTTTGGCTGCCCATTTCGATATGCGGTTTGTAAAACCTCTTGATGAAGAAACATTGCATACTGTTTTCAGGAAATATAAACATGTAATTACCATTGAAGATGGTGTTTTGCAAGGAGGTTTCGGCAGCGCTGTTTTAGAATTTATGGCCGATCATAATTACACTGCTCACTTAAAACGAATCGGAATTCCCGATATATTTGTTGAACATGGTACTACGGAAGAATTAAACCGCGAATATGGCCTTGATCAGCAAGGGATTTATCAAACGGTTAAAACGTTTATGCTGAAAGAATAAGCTGGCAGGATACTTTTTAAAAAGACCGAGCGTTTATCAGTCGTAGAAATTTAATAATCTCACTTTGGAATACTATTTTAGGAAACGTCGCTGGAAAATTCTTATTCTGCTTCTGGCAGTTATAATTGGGATTGGCTCATTTTTTTATACCAATTGGCTGGTAAAAAAGATGGCTTTCGAAGAGCGTAAAAATGTTGAATTGTGGGCCGAAGCTACCCAAATGCTTGCGAGCTATGACTTAAACTCAAATCTTGATATAACCTTTCTGGTTGATATTATTAACCGCAATACCTCCATTCCCATCATAATTGCTGACAGCAATGACAGCATTTTGGTAGATAAGAATATAACTTTTACTGAAGTTAACAAAGACAGAATATTGGCCAGAGAGTTGCATAAAATGAAGGACGAAAATGATCCGATCATTATTTCTATTTCTGAAACAGAGACACAGTATCTGTATTACCGCAGTTCCATTTTGCTTGAAAACTTAAAATATTATCCAATTGTTCAGTTTGCTGTTATCCTTTTGTTTATTCTCGTAGCTTATCTGGCATTCAGTTCTTCCAGAAATGCTGAACAGAATCAGGTTTGGGTCGGAATGTCAAAAGAAACAGCACACCAGCTCGGAACCCCCATTTCGTCGCTTATGGCATGGGTTGAGCTGCTTAAAATGCAGAATATTGATGAAAACCTTATTCAGGAATTTGAAAAAGATACGCAACGACTTGAAAGAATTACGGAGCGATTTTCAAAGATAGGTTCGGTTCCGGAACTGATTAGGACCGATGTTGCTGAAACCATCCGTTCAACAGTGGCCTATCTGAAAACCCGTTCATCAGCGAAAATGAAATACCTTCTTGATTTTAGCGAACAAGAAGTCTATGAAATTCCTTTAAATGCTTCACTTTTTAGCTGGGTTATTGAAAACCTTTGTAAAAACGCCATTGATGCCATGAACAACATTGGTACCATTGAAATTTCAATTGTTGAAAAGGGAAATCAGATATTAATTGATTTAGCCGATACCGGGAAGGGAATTTCGAAAAGCTATTTTAAAACTGTTTTTCAACCTGGGTTCACTTCCAAAAAAAGAGGGTGGGGCTTAGGGCTTTCGCTGGCAAAACGTATTGTTGAAAATTATCATAAAGGGAAAATATTTGTGAAACATTCTGAAATCAACAAAGGAACAACCTTTCGGATAATTCTTCAGAAGTGATAACTTATTAACAATCTGCATTCAGTTTAAATTATTGACAGCGAACAATTTATCGGCATTGGTGCTTTTTAGGGCGAAACATTGTTAAAAAAATCAATATATTTTTCGTGTTTGCTTATTTTTTATACTTTTGCAAAACTTTTTCAGGCAATGAGCATACGATCTAAATATAACATTGCGTTCAAAGGGCTTTCGATAGGAAAGCATGTTTTTGATTACGAAATCGACAGAAAATTCTTTGCGGAGTTTGATGGAGGGGTAGTTGAGGATGGAAATGTCAACGTTTGTGTAACCCTCGAAAAGCAAAGTTCGTTGATGGTCTTTTGGTTTGATCTGAAAGGAACCGTTTATGTACAATGCGATCGTTGCCTTGAAATGTACGATCAACCGGTTGAAAGCCGGGAGCGAATTTTTGTCAGGTTAGGCGAAAAAGAGTTTACTGATGGCGATGATTTAATTTGGGTCAGCGCTAATGATTATCAACTGAACGTTTCTCAGTTGATATATGAGTTTATATGTTTGGCAATTCCGATCAAAAAAGTTCATCCTGACGATGAAAATGGGAACTCAACATGTGATCCTGAAATGATCGAAAAGCTGAACAATTACATAGTCAGGGATGACAATGAAAGTAACCCTGTCTGGAATGATTTAATGAAATTTTTAGATAACGAATAAAGATAAGTTAAGATGGCACATCCAAAGCACAGGGTTTCAAAAGCCCGCAGAGACAAGAGAAGAACACATTACAAAGCAACACCTGCAACATTGGCTGCGTGTTCTAATTGTGGTACCACTGTAAAATATCATACTGTTTGTCCGGAATGTGGATATTACAGAGGTAAGTTGGCAATCGAAAAAGACGTTACAGTTTAATAGCTGAATTGTTATGGTCAGAAGAATATCTTTCTTCTGACCATTTTTATACCCTCCTGTTTTAATATTCGAACAAATTAATTAATTGTTTTAAAAGGAGTTAGGTAATTATATGCCTGATATTTCTTTGCGTTTTAGATTTTTCATCCTAACTTGCGCCCCATTTAAATTTCCGGTTTAATAGTTTTATTTTATTGATTTTTCCGGTAATCTTCCGGTAAATCATCTTAATAAGTTTGATTTAAAATATTTTTTATGGATAATATTCGTGCTGCAATAACAGGCATTGGAGCATTTCTTCCTAATTACCGTTTAACCAACGAGGAGATAAGTCAACTGGTCGAAACTTCCGATGAATGGATCATGCAGCGTATTGGCATTAAAGAACGTCGAATTTTGAAAGAAGAAGGTCTGGCTACCTCCGATATGGGGGTTGCTGCGATAAAGGAACTTCTGGAAAAAACAGGAACCAGGCCTGAAGAAATTGATTTATTGATTTGTGCCACTATGACGCCGGATAGTCCGTTGCCTGCTACCGCAAATATTATCAATTATAAAGCCGGATTAATTAACGCATGGAGCTTTGACCTTACCGCTGCCTGTTCAGGATTTGTTTATGCATTGACCACAGGGGCAAAATTTATTGAAAGCGGGCAGTATAAAAAGGTAATTATTTTAGGAGCCGATATGAT
>JAUYTA010000507.1 GCA_030695265.1 Bacteroidota bacterium | reverse complement strand
TTCGTGATTACAGGCTTTGGATTTTGTGACTCAGAACCCATTCTGGAGTTGTAATTGTACTTTACATTCGTTTTCCACCCCTTGACAGGTTCAATCTCAGTTCCGATATTCATCCACAAATCATTCGTTTCGGATAAAATCCTTCCACCTTCCTGCAGCAACGATACCAAGGGATTATTTATTGTTCCATCTATATTGTTCATAGGCATTGTCGGCCAAAAATCGATAAACTGGGACCATGTGTAGGTTCTTGGCAATCCGACCATTCCTATTGGGTGATCTTCATCTGCTCTGGCATATTTTGTACTGAAATCAAATCGTATCCAATCGTTCACCTGGGTTGAAAAATTTGCCAGGATGTTGTATCGTTTATAACTATCCGCTCCCCAGGTATATAATCCGGGCTGATCAAAATATCCGGCATTGAAATAATATTGCGTTTTTTCATTGCTTCCACTCAGGTTGATGTTATGCTTTTGATTAAACGAATAATCCTTATAGTACATTTTGGTCCAGTTGTTATTTGCGTTGCCATCCCATCTTCCGCGCCAGTGGCTATTGGGCGGACTTTGAGGATTGTAGGGATAGGGGTAGGTGCCATCAATGTACCCTTTGATTCTTTCGACCTGCTCAGCAGGAAATGTTGGTCCCAGGCCGGCATTTGCCCTTGATTGGTTAAAAGCTATGGCATAGGTATAGGAATCCAGCATGCTTGGCACGTATGCCGGAACAGCAAAGGATAAATTGTTGCTGTACTGAATTTGGGTAGGTTGATTTTTCCCTCCTTTTTTTGTAGTGATTAAAACTACTCCAAAAGCAGCCCTGGAACCATATACTGCAGAAGCCGAAGCATCTTTCAGGATCGACACACTTTCAACGGATTCCGGATCCAGTAAGTTGATGTTCATTTCGACCCCGTCAACTAAAATCAGCGGAGACGAATTTCCGGAAAGGGATCCGATTCCCCTTATTTGCCATTTTTGGCTTGCACCGGGTTCTCCACCCATGTTGCTGAGCGAAATATTCAGGTTGGGAGAGACCCCCTGCAACATCAGGGCGACATTGGGAGCTGGCCTGTTGGCAAGCTTTTCTCCAGAAACAACATCTACCGAACCGGTTAAATTTATTTTCTTTTGAGTACCATAACCTATTGCAACAACCTCTTCAATTCCAATCGTCTCATCCTCCATCGCCACATTAATTGTATTCTTATTTCCAACCGCAATTTCCTGCATTTTCATCCCAACAAACGAAAACTGCAAAGTGGCATTCGCCGGAATACTGGATAGTGAATAATTTCCGTTTGAATCAGTAATTGTACCAGTGGTTGTGCCTTTCACAACTACTGAAACGCCCGGAAGCGGCCCACCAGATGAATCAGTTACTTTACCGGTAACAGATTTTTTTTGTTGTTGCTGTGAAGTCAATTCGATTGTACTACCTTCTTTCGGTACAATCATAATCAGCCTGTTCCTGACGGTGTATGTCAGGTTTTCTGTTTTAAGCACCTGATCGAGAATATCAAAAATTAAGGCGTTTTTGAATTCGCCACTGATGTCCTTCGAATCTTTTATCAATTCATTTTTGTAAAAGATCGAAAAATCAGAGTTTGCCTCAATTTTACTGAACACGCTTTCCAGCGTTTCCTTTTCAAACTTCAAGCTAAGCCTGGTTTGCTGTGAGTACGAACTGGCCGTGACTTGCATCAGCGCCAGAAAAAACAACAAGGTTGTTACTTTCATAATGTTTAGCATTTTTCTAAGCAAAGGACACCGGCGATGCCTTTGCTTCGGATCGTTTTTTTTCATAGTTTTACTTCGATTTAAATGAGTATTTATTTCACATTACACCGACGTCAGACGAGTTGCCGCTCATCTGGCGTCTTTTTTTTATTCATTTCACAGTTATTGTAATTTTTCGCAATTCAGTTTTATTGTATTTGATGGGTGTATAAACCTTGATAGCATCCAGCACCTGCCAAATGGTCTCCTCATTTTTAAAAGTTCCGGTAAAATTAACTTCCCTGCCTGTTCGGTTATCAAGAGTTATATCAACATCGTACCAATTTTCCAATCGTTTCATCAGCTCCGATAAAGGGATGTTCTGAAAATTGAACTTATTATCGACCCATCCTGAAGATTGCGACGCATCAACTTTCACAACCTGAAACTTACGATCTTTTAATATCAGCGCCTGTCCGGGTTTTAAAACCTGCTCGTTGTCTTCCAAATGTACATTCACCTTTCCACTGAGCAATGTGATTTCCTTTCGTCCAAACTCGTCGTAAGCCATCACATTAAAAGTGGTACCCAAAACTTCCACAGAACATTCATTGGTTTTTACCACAAATGGAGCTTGTTCATTGCGTGCAACTTTAAAAAATGCTTCACCTTTTAATTCAACCTGACGGTGGTTTGCCGAAAACGAGTTGTAAACCAATCTTGACTTGGCATTCAACCAGACTTCCGAACCATCGGGCAATGTTACCATCGATTTTTCGCCACGTGGAGTTTCAAAAACCAGTTGTTCCTGATTGAACTGATTTCCGGAGAGAAAATAAGTTAAAACACTTCCAACCAATAATCCCAATACAAGTATGGCTGCAACGGATGCCACCTGAACCCAAAGCCGGCGGGTTAGCGGCATTTTAACAATGGTGGATTCCTGCTTATTTATTTTGTATTCCAGTCGGTTCCAGTTTTTTCTGCCCGTCTCGTCCAAAACAGGATTTTGTGTCCATTCCTGTTTTGCCTGTTCGAAGTACTGGCGGTTGTTTGAATCCTGAAGGTAATTCGTCAGCAGTTCATATTCATCGTCAGACAATTGACCCCGGAAGTATCGTTGTATTATATTTTGAAATTCAGAAGTATGCATGGGTATTATTTAAGCCTTTGCATATATAACTGATTTGGGTATGTTTTACCCATCATTGGAAAGGAAATATTTTTCAGTTTTTTTGGAGAAGAATTCAATTCCGTCCGAAAGAAGATAAATAATTCAATCAACGACATACCGCGGACGGCTGGGAGATAGCATTTTTATAAACCGTTGGACTTCGGCGTGAGCGCTCAGTCGAACGCTAAAGCCGAACGGCCTGTCTCGATTTTTCCATCGTGAGCAAAGAAAAATAGAACACATATATAGAAAATTGCAGTTTTCTCATAACGGGTCTTTTCTTTAATCCCTGTATTCTTCATTCAAGGCAATATCCTTTGCCGTCACATTTATGTGACGGATTTGAAGAGCATTCGATGTGCTTGGGCTTTAGCCCATTTAGAAAATGCTGATTAATTTTCAGGGCTAAAGCCCAGCTTTGCTAGTTCATTTATTTCCGTTGGCTAAAGCCGAACGGCAAAGGATAATTCTTCTAAGGAAGATGCCTTATTATATAGCTGTCAGTAGCTAACAGCCAGTAGCTCATTTTTTACCTGGAATTTGTCCGTCAGCTGACGGATGGAATTTGAAACTTCCATTTTTATAACTCCAAACTATTTATTACCAAAATAATCAACGCAATAGGAAATTCCTCAGAGAAGTTTGCGCGGAACGATTGCAGGGCGCGGTTCAAGTGCCGTTCCACATTTTTGATATTGATATCCAGCTTTTCAGCAATTTCTTTGTTTTTCAGGCCATTCATACGGCTCAGTATAAAAACTTCACGACAACGATCAGGCAAATCCTGAATTGTTTTTTCGATCTTCATTTTCAATTCCTGCTCAATCAGCACATAAGGTTCGTTTCCTACAAAGTCGATGCGGTACAACTCTTCATATTTCGATGCAACGTGAATTTCATGCAAGCGGTTGTTCACCACTTTCAGATGTTTGATGTAGTCGATGCAACGGTTGCGCACCAAACGGAAAAGAAAGGCTTCAATATTGAGGCTTTCTATTTCAGCCTTTTTCTCCCAAACCTTTACAAAAACCTCCTGAACAATGTCCTGCGATATGCCGTCATCTTTTACAACATTCCGTGCAAAGTCATTCAGTCGGGGAAAATAAATGGAAAACAAAAGTTCAAGCGCTTTCTGATCACCAGTTTTTATCTGATCAAAAAGTTCGTCTGCGTGTCGTTTGACTTTATTTTCTAAGTTACTCGGCACAATATTCCATTTAAATGACGTGAAACAAATAACTATAAATGACTAAAAAGTTCTAACAAAAACCTGACAAATTTCAACTCCGGAAAAAAAAATTACTCTCCTTTGATCTTTTCAATCCACAAATTCCGGAACTGAATTTTTGAACCTTCAGCCTGCAAACCGATTGCACCTTTGGTCAATGAACAATTTGTGGCTATACTCTGAACCAAGCCGTTTACCTTTATTTCAACGGTATTTCCCTGGCAGGTTATGTCGAAACTGTTCCATTCGCCTGCCGGTTTTTCATTCGATGGATGCAATTTAGGCACAACCGGCTTATCCGTTTCGGTCGAAGTATAAACGCTGTCCCGAATTGTTGCTTTCTCTCCCACTCCATGCACTATAAAGTCGCCTGCATTTTCATGTTTTAACTGTGACTGATAATGGGTAACCCAGATTTTATCGGGTCCGGTAGTATGCAAGAGAATACCGCTGTTGGTAGGTTTTTCAGGATAACACCATTCAACGTGCAGCCGATAATTGGAATATTTCTTTTTTGTGCGAAGATAACCAACAGGCATACCGACAGTTTCAATCATTCCATCATTAACATAGAAGAATTTCTCGGGATTTACGGCAGGA
>JAUYTA010000497.1 GCA_030695265.1 Bacteroidota bacterium | reverse complement strand
CCTTCCTTGTCAACCTTAAATTGCATCCGGTGTCCGTTTTCGTCCAGTATATATTCCGGTAAATAGTTGATTGTATTTTCAAACATCTGTACCGGAGCAGGATCCAAAGCCGAATTGATGCGCCCCCATTTTCCGATGGCTATTTCCACTTCGGGAATGGCCGCCAGTCGTTTATCGAGTATTTCAATATAATCCTTATTCATTTCGATACCGGCATGCGGCATACTGGTTGGCATCAGCAAAAATGAGCCTTCATCCAGTGAGGGCATGAATTCTTTTCCCAATCCGGGGAAGGTCTTGCTGAAACTTTGCCAGCCCGAGGTCTTCTGGACCCCCTCGGGCATGAATCCAAACACACGGTGCACACCTTGCCAGGCCAATATTCCGAAAAGGATCGTCACAATCGGTAATGCCATAAAGGTCCATTTATTACGCAAGGCCCATTCCAGAATCGGTACATAGAAATGTATCATCAGGGAGAGAATTACCAGTACAAGGGCAATGATCAGCCCAACAAACAGGTAATTGGCAAAATTGCTGTTGTGTGCCCCAAGTGGCAACCACTCAACGGCCAGGTAATAGACCGCGAATAAAAGTGTCAGGGCAACATTGATCAGGTTAGGCACCTGCCTGCGGCTTTCAGGCCAGCGGGGAGCCATCAGGTTGTTGAGACCGATGCCCGTAAGCGCCAGTGCCGGCCAGGTTCCCCAGATGATTACAATGATCACCCCTGCCAAAATAAGTAGCCAGTTTAAGACTTGACGGGTTCTTTTGGTATCAATGCGGAAGTTGAAAAAATAATAAGCCAGGGTGGGCAGCACAATCATTCCCAACAAATAGGAAGCCAGCAAGGCAAAGGTTTTGGTAAAAGCCAGCGGGGTAAAAAGTTTTCCTTCAGCGCCTTCCATTACAAAGACTGGTAAAAAACTCACCACCGTGGTGGCCAACGCTACGGTAACGGCTCCCCTTACCTCAGCAGTAGCTTCATAAATCACCTTTACAAGGCGTTTTCCTCTGGCCCCTTTGTTTTCAGGCATCTCAAGATGGCGGATGATATTTTCCACATCCACAATTCCAATATCGACCATCACCCCAATGGCAATGGCAATACCCGAAAGGGCAACGATATTGGCATCAACACCCATCCATTTCATGGCGATAAAGGTCATCAGCACCCCCACGGGCAACAGGAACGAAACAATGATCGATGCCCGCAGATTGACAATCAGTACGATAATAACAATAATGGAAATTAGTATCTCGTCTGACAAGCCAGACTCAAGGGTTCCGATTGTTTCCTGTATCAGCCCGGTACGGTCATAAAACGGGACGACGGTCACCTTGGAGACCGTGCCGTCGGCCAATGTTTTGGAGGGAAGCCCGGTTTCAATTTCAGCGATTTTCTTTTTGACATTGTTGATCACTTCCAGCGGATTTGAACCGAACCGGGCAACAACCACAGCGCCAACGGCTTCAACACCATCCTTGTCCAGACCACCGCGACGGGGTGCAGGGCCAAAGCTGACTTTTGCCACATCGCGAATCCTAACCGGCACATTATCGCGAACGGTGACTACCGCTTCGTTCAAATCGTCAAGACTTTTTACATAGCCCAAACCCCGGATCACATATTCCACTTTGTTCAGTTCGATGGTCTCCGCGCCAATGTCCAGATTACTTTTACTCACGGCCTGCATCACATCCATCACCGAAACGCCGAATGCTTTCAGGGCATTTGGATCAACATCGACCTGATACTCCTTTACATAGCCGCCAATGCTTGCGACTTCGGAAACACCGCTGGCCGACGAAAGGGAATATTTCACGTAAAAGTCCTGAATGGTGCGCAGCTCCTGCGGATCCCAACCTCCTGTCGGTTTGCCTGTTTTAGGATCGCGGGCTTCGAGGGTGTACCAGAAAACCTGTCCCAACGCGGTGGCATCGGGACCAAGCGTAGGCTGAACACCTTGCGGCAAAGTTCCGGAAGGCAAAGAATTGAGTTTTTCCAGAATCCGCGAACGGCTCCAGTAGAACTCGACATCATCGTCAAAAATCAGGTAAATGAACGACATCCCAAACATGGAAGTACTGCGGATGGTTTTCACTCCCGGAATTCCCAGCAATGAACTGCTCAGCGGGTAAGTGATCTGATCTTCAATGTCTTTTGGCGATCGGCCCATCCATTCGGTGGCAACAATCTGCTGATTGTCTCCAATATCCGGAATAGCATCTACCGGAATCGGATCGCGTGGAAGAGAGCCTGTATGCCAGTTAAATGGCGCATACACGGTTCCCAACAGAATGAAAACGACCAATAACAGCATCGAAATCATCCGGTGTTCCAGAAAATATTTTAGAATTCGGTTTAACATGAAATTATTTTTAAAATTTGATTGATCATATTTTCAATTAAAAAACGCTTGACATCATTAATATCATTAAGGCTGTCATCGCCACTCCTCCTCCTATCCATCCAACAGTGGTCAGCGTTTTATTAGGATTATCCTTGTTCTGCTTATGTACAAAATGATCCGGATTACTTTTAAAAACCGATAAACATTGTTCGGTATCAAAATAGTAAATATTTCCCTGATATTCATAAGACAATGAATTTTCGGCCATAACTTGTTTTCCACATACCTGGTCAATTATGGCCATTGAACTTTCATGATGGTGACCATTTTGCATAGAGCTTGACATATGCCCTGGCCCCATCATCATACATGATGAAAATGATACTCCTACTGCAATAATTAAAATAAAACACTTTTTCATTATACTATTTTTAGAAAGTTATTTGAACGATTAATTTATGTAAAGGTCTCATTTTTATTGGCTCTATGGCGCTCCACGTGGTCCCATAGAGAGTACACTCCATATCAAAACTGGCGGAAAAAATATTGAAAAGAGAGTTTTCATATGATTTTAGGTTTTTTATACTTTGGCAATTTAGCAATTTACAAAGTATTCTAATTAAAAATCATAATAAAAGTAATTGGCCAAATAAACTACAACTATAAGTTGTTAAATTTTATGGCTTTAACAACAGGGAGTTTAACTCCCTGTTGAAATACTCATGGTACTCTCTTTCAAAAAAGCACTATATAATAAAGCCCGCAATTTTGAAGTGGAACAACATTAGTGGCAACCGCCAGAGTGTCCTCCTCCTCCAGCACTCGGATAACTTCCTCCACCGTGATTTGAATGATTTACTCCTCCCGGACTATCATATCTTAAATGTCGAGCGCTCATACAACTACTAAATGTGATAAGCAATACTACGGAAATGGCTATGGCTAAAAATATTTTTTTCATAATTGATTTATTTTGCATTTTGAGATTCTAGAAAATGGTTGATTTTGTAATGCTTATGAAATTCGTCGTATTCACCCAGCGATGCCACAGACTTAAACTGTACATCAATAGCATCGTGCAACATGTGATTATCAGGGAAAGTGGCTTTCAAATTCAAAGGTGTCAATTCCAGAATTCCATTGTCACCGCCTTTACTGAAATAATAGGTTGTAATAGTTTTTACCCCTCCACGCTGACCAACTCCTTTGACCGTTTGTTTGGTATAAATCCAAAGTACACCTCTGTCGGCAACCGGATAGTGTTCGTTATCCTGAAAACGTACTATTTTTTCATCGCAAAGCTGAAAGCCCCATGTCTCAGCCTTTTTCAGGTTGTAGGGCTTGCCTTCATGAACAACAGTGATAAAATCCTCGTCAAGAAATTCGTTGAGCCTTATTTTATGCTTTTCAGTGGCGCAATCGATACCATACTCCATTTTGCCTGATGCGTAATCGGCAAATGTTTTATAAACACCACTCTTTTGTGCGAACAATGAACCTGCGCTGATGATAGCAATTCCAGCAATCATTACAGCTATTTTAACTAATTTTTTCATGATAATGTCAATTTTATTTAATTACATCTACTGAAAGTGTCAAAAACAAATAATAATTTATTTTCCAATAACCTTATTTATTCCTGATTACAATACCGTTGGGCTTTTTCCCAACGTCAATTTTCATCATCTCTTTGAGATTTGGGACATCAACAACCGAAACTGTTCCTTCGGTTTGATTGGTCACATAACCAACATTGCCTTCTTTATTAAAAGCGATGGCATGAGCGCCTTTACCGACAGCAACAACACCTCCATGAATGTATTCATCATAGCCTTTTTCCAGCATGTGAATTTCATCATTATTTGTTGCCCACATGTGAATTTTACTTCCATATGGGTCTGAAACCCACATCTGATTCATCTGGCTGTTACGAACTGCCATTCCTGGAGTAAACCCAAGATTAACAGTGTCAGTCATCATATTCGTCATGCTGTTTACCATGCTGATGCTTTGTCCATCTTCATTATCCACGTACATCATTCCATTCATCCCTGGCCATGCACCAACAGGATTGTTCCCAACAGTAATGGTTTCTATCACTTTCTTCGTGGCTGCATCAATAACCGTGACAGTATTTGACATGCCGTTGGCTACAAATACCTTTTTGCCATCGTCAGAAAATGTTACTTCGGCTGGCATTTGGCCAACCGGAATGGATGTTATGAGTGAGTAGGTAACAGTATCAAATACTTTAACCAACCCTTCTGGCATCATTAGGGATGTCCACAATTCTTTACTGTCAGGCGAAAAAACGGCATTGTGAGTCATTCCTTCGAGTGATAGCTCCTTTAACAATTCACCTGTAACAGCGTCTAATATCAGAATCCTTCCCGGCATTACAGGCTCGCTTGCAGAACTACCCGCGGCACTTCCGCCATGATGCTGACTGTGAGCGTCAGTTGTACCACCAGTCGATGACATATTGTGTCCTTCACTGAGATCCATTCCTGCCGCAGCAATTACTAACTTGCTCTTATCAGGCGAAATGTAAATATGATGCGGCCACATGTTAGTCATACCCATTTCCATCTGACCTGTACCTAAACTACTTTGAAGTTGGGTAAGATCAATGGTTTCGGCAACCTTGTTTGTGGTAATGTTGATTATCGAAATGGTATTGCTTTCGCCATTGACCACATAAGCCGCATCAAAATTTACAAGTGCTTTATTCGTGGATGTTTCATCTTTTGAACAGGCCAAAAACAGAGCAGCGCTTCCTAGAAGGACTGCAATCGACAATTTTAATTTTTTCATAATGT